>CAZGZH010000009.1:0-13755 GCA_964529645.1 uncultured Flavobacteriaceae bacterium | reverse complement strand
TATCGGAATCTATAAAAATCTCTGAAAATGTAGAAAAGATTATTAAAGATAATTTTCCCGAAGTAAAAATAATGGTAGGAAGAATAGGCGTTTCTGAAATACCTACAGACCCCATGCCAATGGATATTGCCGATAGCTTTATTATACTAGAAAAAGATATGCGTAAATGGACTTCGGCAAAAACCAAAGCAGAACTCATAGAAAAGATTCAGGATAAATTAAAAGTTATTGTCGGTGTTAATTTTATTTTCACACAGCCCGTAGAATTGCGTTTTAACGAATTGCTTACAGGTGTTAGAGAAGATGTGGCTATTAAACTTTACGGTAACGATTTAGATGTCTTGGCTACCAAAGCCGAAGAAATGGCTAAAATCATCAAAACTATTGACGGTGCTGCCGATGTACGTGCAGAAGCTACAGAAGGTTTACCCCAAATAACTGTTAAGTACCAACGTGCAAAATTGGCAAAATACGGTTTGAGTGTAGATAAATTAAACCGATATGTAAGTACGGCTTTTGCCGGTGCTAATGCCGGAATAATTTTTGAAGGAGAAAAACGGTTTGATTTAGTTGTACGGTTTTCAGGTGCCTATAGGCAAAGCATAGACGATTTGCGTAATTTATTTGTCGATTTACCTAACGAAACCACTCAGGTGCCGCTAAAAGAATTGGCAGAGATTAGTTATAAGCCGGGTCCTATGCAGATATCACGCGACAATACGTATCGTCGTGTTTCTGTAGGTGTAAACGTAAGAGGGCGTGACGTAGAGTCGATGGTTGAAGAAGTGCAACAAAAGTTAGATAAGCAACTAGATTTACCCGATGGTTATTTTATTGAATATGGCGGGTCGTTTGAAAATTTAAAACGTGCCAAAGATCGTTTAACAATAGTTGTACCCATTGCCTTAGCACTTATTTTTATTCTGCTCTATTTCGCACTCAATTCATTTTCGCAAGCTACGATGATTTATATGGCAGTACCATTAGCCACTATCGGTGGCATCTATCTGCTTGCAGTAAGAGGGATGCCCTTTAGTATTTCGGCAGGTGTTGGTTTTGTCGTGTTATTTGGCGTAGCCGTTTTAAATGGGCTGGTATTAGTAAGTCGTTTTAACAGTTTAAAATTAGAAGGTATGACAAATTTAAATAAGCGCATTATTTTGGGAACTGAAGAACGTTTAAGACCTATTTTACTTACAGCCGTAGCGGCTATTATGGGTTTTATGCCAATGGCTATATCGGCATCAGCCGGGGCAGAAGTACAGCGTCCTTTAGCAACGGTCGTTATTGGTGGCTTAATTTCATCTACCTTATTAACGCTATTGGTTGTACCGGTTTTATATTATTTAGTAGAAAGGAATTCGCAAAATAGAAAAAACAGGAAAATGAATAAATCACTTGCGAGTTTACTGCTGATCGGTTTTTTGACCTTTACAGGGACACAAACAGTAATGGCACAAGAAAAGCCACGACAAATAAATATAGAAGAGGCTGTGGCCATAGCTGTTAAAAATAATCCGCGTATTAAATCGGCGAATCTTGAAATTCAAAGACAAGAAAGTTTAAAGAAATCGGCATTCGATTTAGATAAAACAGCTATTTCTTATTCAAATGGGCAATTAAACACAGCACAAACCGATTTTGAATGGAGTGTATCTCAAAATTTTAAGTTTCCAACAGTTTATGCTACACAGTTAAAATTGCAAAAAGAAAGAGTATCGCTCAGTCAAGCATCGTATGTTTTACAGAAAAGCGTATTAGAACGCAATGTCAGAGCCACTTTTATGCAACTGCGATATGTAAAAAATAGGCTAAAATTATTAATTGAATTAGAAAAAGCCTATAAAGATTTTGCAAGTATCGCTCAGAAGCGCTATACGGCAGGTGAAACCAATTTGATAGAAAAAATGGCTGCCGAAGGTAAAAGAGAGACGGTTAGATTGTTAAAACAAGAAGCCAATTTAGACGTAGAAAACTACCGCAAACAGTTAAAGTTATTGCTTAATGTTACTTACTTTGTTTCTATTGCAGATAGTGATTTGCGAAAAATGGCTTATGAAGATTTTGATAGATCTGGTGATGATAACCCGATGTTAAAACTAAAGCAACAACTTGTAGAAGTTACTAAAAAGCAACACAACTTAGAAAAATCGAAATTTTTACCAGATTTATCTGCTGGCTATTTTAACCAACAAATAGAAGGCGTTAAAAATTTTACGGGCTTTCAATTAGGTATAAAAGTACCCTTGTTTTTTTGGTCTCAAAAAGGGAAAACGCAAGCCGCAAAAAAGAATAGTGAAATTTCGAGGATGCGCTATAAACAAACAAAATTAGATGTAAGTGCTGTATTACAATCAAATCTACAAGATTATAAAAAGTATAAAGCATCTCTTAATTACTATGAAACTAAAGGCCTAAAATTGGCAGAAAAACTATTCTCATCAGCCAATAAAGCTTATAGAGAAGGCGAAGTAGGCTATGTGGCTTATATTGCAAGCTTAGAACAAGTTGTTCAAATTAAAAGAGACTATTTAAAAAGACTCAATTTATACAATCAAACCCTTATTAAAATTAATTACTTAACAGGAAAATACAATTAAAAAAATGAAAAATATATTTAAGATTATCGGTGTTTTTACACTACTATTAATAACAGTGAGTTGTACAGAAAATACAACTCAGACTAAAGATAAGCACGACGGAAAAGAAGCACCTCACGAAGATGAATCCAACAAAGTAAGCCTACAACAAAAGCAGTTAGATGTTATGAAGATTAAGCTTGGCAAAATAAAGTATGTCAATTTAGGAAATACGCTAAAGGTAAACGGCCAGTTAGAATTACCCCCGCAACGTAAAGCCAGTGTAAGTGCTATTGTGGGTGGCCGTGTTAAAAGTGTAGCGGTTATAGAAGGCGATTATGTTACCAAAGGACAGGTTTTGGCAAGACTTAATAATCCGGAATTTATTGCAATGCAGCGCGACTATTTATCAGCTAAAAGCAACATCGCTTTTCTAGAGAAAAATTATTTGCGTAAAAAGGCCTTGTTTAAAGACAGTATTGCTTCTGCCAAATCTTTTCAAGAGGCAGAAGCCGCATTTAACCAAGCCAAATCGGTGTTAAATGCGACAAAAGCAAATTTAAAATTAATTGGTTTGAACACAACCTTAATAGAAAAAGGCGAAATTGTATCAACGGTATCTATCGTGTCTCCCATAAGCGGAAATGTGCAAAAAATAGATGTTAATATTGGTAAATTTGTGTCACCAGACCAAGAGATGTTTGATATTGTTGATAATGAGCATCTTCATATAGGCTTAAAAGGTTTTGAAAAAGATATTGACAAAGTAAAAGTGAACCAAAAAGTTTTATTTGCACTCACTACAAAGCCCGAAAAAATTTATAAAGGCGAAATATTTGCTCTAGGAAGTGCTTTTGAAATGGATACGCGTGCCGTAAAAGTACATGCCAAGATAATTGGTACATATCAAGGATTGTTATCGGGTATGTTTGTAGAAGCTAGAATTATTACAGCTAATAAAAAGGTAAACGCCTTACCCAATGGTGCTTTTGTGTCTGAGAAAGGCTTAGATTATATTTTTATTCTACGTAAAAGAGGTAAAGGTAAAATAGAATTTGAGAGAATTCAAATTAATAAGGGTGTTTCAGATTTAGGGTTTACAGAAGTATTTTTTGCTAAGCCAATACCTAAAAATACCTTAATTGTTGTTAAAGGTTCATATTATGTAAACGCAGAACTGAATAAGGGCGAATTTGAAGAACACGAACATTAGGATATTAAAAAATATAATGAGATGAAAGAAATTAAAGCATATATCAAACCAAATAGACTAGAAAAAGTAGTCGAAGCCCTTAAAGAAAGTGGCTTTAAAAGTGTCACCCTAATAGAATGTGAAGGAACAGGTGCCTATAAACGAGAAGATTCACTACCTTCGTTTAAATTTCATTTTGCAGACAGTAAAGTCATAAAACTAGAGCTGGTTTGCCAAGATGAAGAGGCCAAAAAAGCTGTAAAAATAATTTGTGAAAATGCGGCGACACCTTACCCCTCCGACGGTATTATCTATGTGTCGGATATAGATGACGCTTGCAGGATAAAAACGGGTAAATCTATTAAACGATTCGATTTTTAAGAAATGGAAGCGATTGAAAAAATATTAAAGAAAAGAAATGTAAAACCAACGGCCATGCGCAAGTTGGTTTTGCAATTTCTTTTAAAAGAAAAAGTGGCTGTAAGTTTAACCGATGTTGAAAATTATTTTGAAAAATCAGATAGAACAACGCTGTTTCGTACTTTAAAAACCTTTGCCAAAAAAGAAGTAGTTCATAAAATTGACGATGGTACAGGTGTTACCAAATACGCCTTATGCGAAGAAAATTGTCATTGCGAAATAGAAAGCGATTTACACCTACATTTTCATTGTAAAAAATGTAATGAAACAATCTGTTTAACCGACTATAAAATTCCCCGTATCAATTTACCCGAAGGTTTTTTGGCAGAAGATGCCAATCTTATTGTTAAAGGCATTTGCGATAAATGTAGTGCTAAATAATGCACTTCCGTTGCATTATAAATTGAACTACTTTTATTCAATATTAATTTTTAAATAAATGTAAAATGAAAGTAAAATTTATTTTTGGTTTAGTATTAGCCACAGTGGTTTTTTTAGGATATGGTTTTCAAAATATCAATTCTAAAATTACAGATAATACTTATCAACCTGTAACGCATAAAGATTTAAAAATTACAGGAAGCGAGCTGTTTAACAAAAATTGTGCTTCTTGTCACGGCGTAAACCGCCAAGGAAATCCACCTACTTTTCCTTCTCTTGTAAATGTTGATAAAAGATTAAGCAAGTCTCAGATAGCGCAATTACTAAAAACAGGTAGAAATACAATGCCTAATTTTTCTTATTTATCAGATTCAGAAAGAAATGCGTTGGTTGGATATTTATATGGCGAATCAACCTTTGCAGATATGACTACCGTGGTGATGTCTGCCGAAAATGGCAGGAATCTTTTTGTAGCCAATTGTGCGCGTTGTCACCAGCCCGATGCTAAAAACTTAAATAGTCAGAATCAAAACCAAATGCATACTCAAAATCAAATGGGTATGAGACCTCCTGTACTTAACGGCGTTAACAAATGGGTTAATGTTTACCAATTCAAGCAAATATTAAACATGGGGCCTTGCTATATGCCGTCTTTCTATCAAATGAAAGATAAAGACAAAGAAGATATTTATACTTATTTAAGCTCTTTAGAAAATGTTTATCAAAACGCTAACTACAGCATGCGAAGAGGTTGCGGTATGGGTATGAGGAATTAATATTACCTTTTTTATAATGTTTAACAATAAGAGTTTATTTGTATATAAATAAAAATTTAAAATATGAGTGATGATTGTAAAGACGGTGCTTGTGCAGTAGATTATACTAAAGAAACAAGTATAGTAAATAAGGTGAAGCATGAATATGTGTTTGCCGGTATTGTGTTGATTTTCTTAATAATTGGCATTGGATTAGATTTTTACGATGTAACATTCTTTAAAGGACAAGTTACCTTGGTTTGGTACGCTATACTGTATTTTATTATAGGGAGTAAAACGGTAATAAAGGCTATTATTTTATTAATATCAGGCGACTTTTACAACGAATTTGTTTTAATGTCTGTCGCTACCATTGGTGCTTTTGCCATTGGCGCTTACGCCGAAGGCGTTGCTGTGATGCTCTTTTATGAGGTGGGCGAATTATTTCAAGCTGCTGCCGTAAACAAAGCCAAACATTCTATTGAAGCCCTGCTTAAAGTACAGGTAGAAGCTGTTACGGTTTTGGAAGCCGGTAATACTGTAGTTAAGCACCCTAAAGATGTAAAAATAGGTCAGACAATTCAGGTTAAACCAGGAGAGAAAATAGCTTTAGATGGTGAATTGATTTCTAATGATGCTGTTTTAAATACAGCGGCTTTAACGGGCGAATCGGTGCCCGATACCAAACAAAAAGGCGCTATAGTTTTGGCAGGAATGCTCAATCTTAATAAGGTAATAACGCTTAAAGTAACCCATAAATACGAAGACACCAAGCTTTCTAAAATATTAAAACTCGTTCAAGAAGCTGTCGGCAGAAAGGCAAAAACGCAATTATTAATCAGTAGATTAGCTAAAATATACACGCCCATCGTATTTTGGTTGGCTATAGCATTGGTTGTTGTGCCTTACTTTTTCCTTGGCGACGCTTATGAGTTTCAGATGTGGTTTCAACGTGCACTTATCTTTTTGGTAGTGTCTTGTCCTTGTGCTTTGGTTATATCAATTCCCTTGGGTTATTTTGGGGGCATTGGTGCCGCTTCGCGTAATGGTGTTTTATTTAAAGGCTCTAACTATTTAGATTTAATAACCAAAGTTGACACCATTGTAATGGACAAAACAGGCACCTTAACCAAGGGTGTTTTCGAAGTGCAAAATGTTGTTGCAGTAGATTTTGATAAACAATTATTAATAGAAATAACAGCTCTTTTAGAAGCCAATTCTACACATCCCATAGCACAAGCTATTGTGAAGCATGCCCGACTTAAAAAAACGAATTTTAAAGCGACTGAAGTTGAAGAAATATCGGGATACGGACTCAAAGGAAAGGTTGGTAAGTATGAAATTTTGGCAGGAAATATCAAGCTACTCGAAAAGTTTGATATTCCCTTTGACGATACCTTAAATCAAAATACAGAAACCATAGTTGTTGTAGCCATAAATAATAAATACGCAGGTTATATTACTATTGCCGATACTATTAAAGAGGATGCTTTAGCAGCGATTAAAGCTTTACGTCAGGTTAAAAATATAAAAGAAATTATAATGCTTTCGGGCGATAAACAAGCTGTGGTTAACAAAGTTGCCAAACAGTTGGGCATAGATAAAGCCATAGGCGAATTGCTTCCAGAAAGGAAAATGGATGTAGTAGAGAAATTGAAAAAGCAGGGCAAAATTATCGCCTTTATTGGCGATGGTATTAACGATGCGCCTGTACTTACTTTGTCTGATGTAGGTATTGCTATGGGCGGTTTAGGTAGCGATGCCGCTATAGAAACTGCCGATGTGGTTATTCAAACAGACCAACCGTCAAAAATTGCAGTAGCTATAAAAATAGGAAGAGCAACCAATGCTATTATTTGGCAAAATATTACCTTGGCATTAGGCGTAAAAATTTTGGTACTAATACTCGGCGCTATGGGTATGGCAACGATGTGGGAAGCCGTAATTGCCGATGTAGGCGTAGCCTTATTAGCTATTCTGAATGCTGTTAGAATTCAAAAAGTTATAACTTAAAGCAGAAATACTATAGGTCTGCTTAAGCTATTTAAAGTAATTTTGGTTTAATTAATCTTTAACAATCGAAATTATGAAAAATATAATATTTATTGCCGTCTTTTTATCTTCTCTTTTTGTAAATAGTCAAGTCTTACGCAAAAACATAAAAGGTGAAGTTTTTAACGATTCTATTTCAGTAGAAAATGTCCATGTTATAAATAAGAATATAAAATTGGGCGTTGCCACAAATAAATCAGGAAAATTTATTATTCCTGTTAGACTTAACGATACCCTTATTTTTTCTTCAGTACAATTTGAGCAAAAAATAGTTGTAGTTACAAAGGACGATTTAAAAAACGATTTACAAACTATAGAATTATTTCCTCATACTATTCAACTTGACGAGGTTGTTTTATTTTCTCATAAAATGATTGGGAATCTAGCTATTGACGGTTCAAAATTCAAGAGTAAGTCTTACAAAAAATCAAATTATTTAGATTTTAAAGGTATAGATTTTGATGTGTTGTTAAATGATGATGCTTATAAAGTTTCAGAAATTAACACAAAAGCCCTTTCTTCTAAAATAAATTCAGATATTGTAAGTGGTGGCGATATACTCGGTCTTATAAAATATTTAAAAGGGAATACTGATAAAAGTTTTAAAAAAGCCTCAAAAGAAGAACAACAAGCAATACTTAATCAGATATTAACCACAACTAATACTATTAGACACGACTTAAAAGATGACTTTTTTATAAATACATTAAAACTTTCTTCAGACAAAATAAATGATTTTCTATATTTTGCCATCGATGCAAAAAAATCAGAATTGTATAATTCAAATAAAAAGATAGAAATTATAACGTATTTAATTAAGATAAGACCTTACTATAAAAATTAGTCGCTTTCCCTTTTTAAAATTGTTTGCAGAATCTGAACATTAATTTTATTGGCGCCTTTAAAAGGTAATTCTATAGCCAAAGAGTTGAGGTTTATCTGAAAATTCAGATTTAAAATACATGAATAAATCCCTCCTATATGCGTAAGACTACCAGAGCCCAAAATTTCAGATATTTTTAATGGTTTGTTAAGTGTTAATCCGGCTTTAAAGTTTTGTTTAGGATGTGCTTTAGTGTCAATATAATTAATCCCCATTTTCCCTTTAGATTCGATTAAAACACTTCTATATTTAGAAAAAAGGGTATTTAAAGAGTCTATATTGGTTTTTAAAGAAGATAGGTCGAGTTTTATCTCAAACATAGCTGTCCTGTAGTCTAAAGAAACAATTAAGTTATTGCTTGTTGCAGTAATAACCTTTCCATTGACAACCGTAGAAATTTTTACTTTCCCGTTGGTTGTACTGTAAACTTCAGCTTGACTGTAAACCGAAATTGTAAGACCAAAGACCAATACAAATAGGTTAAAGTAATTTTTGTTTTTCATTTTTTTTATTGTAAAACTTAATGTGGTTAAAAATAGAAGAAAATAAATTTAAGTCATATAATTTACCATAATCTTATAACTTTAAATTATAAAAATATACTAGCTTTGACACAGAGTATATCAAAACTTGACCTATATTGTTTTTAAGGAATAATCTTTAAAAGTGATGTAAGTCACAATAAAATTATTTAATTCGTCTAGTTTTGAATTTTGTAAAACATTAAAAAGAACGATTATGAAAACAAAATTTACTTTTTTAGCAGTATTGATAAGCGTAGGTCTATTTGCCCAAAACACACTATTAATTCCGAGTACACTAAGTGGCACAAATATAAACCTTACGTTACAAAATGGCACATACCAATTTTACAGTGGTACCAATACCACTACAATGGGTGCCAACGGTAATGTGTTGGGGCCAACAATTCTTTTAAATAAAGGCGATTTGGTAAATTTTTCGGTTAACAATCAGATTGGAGAAACAACTACTATCCATTGGCACGGCATGCATGTGTCACCCGAAAACGACGGTGGACCGCACACAACTATTGCTGCCGGTACAACATGGAGTCCGAGTTTTACGGTTATGGATAAAGCAGCAACCTATTGGTATCACCCACACTTGCATACAAAAACAAATGAACACGTATCTAAAGGTATTGCGGGTATGATAATAGTAAAAGATGCCGAAGAAGCAGCATTAAATTTACCCAGAACCTACGGAGTTGATGACTTTCCACTGGTTATTCAAACAAAAGATTTCGATGCCAATAAACAAATTGTAGTGACGTCAAATTCAGACGATGTGGTAATGGTTAACGCTACTATTGATGCGGCATTGTCAACACCGGCTCAAGTGGTGCGATTTCGCTTGTTAAACGGGTCGTCTATGCGTGTATTTAACATTGGTTTGAACAATAACAAAACATTTTATCAAGTAGCCTCTGATGGCGGACTCCTAAGTTCAGCCGTATCCCTTACAAGATTGCAGTTGGCTCCTGGAGAACGCGCCGAAATACTCATTGACTTTACGGGAATGTCAGGTCAAACCGTGTTTTTAATGAGTTATGCATCAGAATTCCCAAATGGTATTTATGGAGCTACGAATCCAGGTAATGGCCCAGGTATGACTTTAACGGGATATAATCCAAATCCATTAAATGGGGCTGATTTTAACATTATGCAGTTTAATGTTGGTGCACAAACAGCAAGCCCTATTACAACTATTCCCGCAACCTTAGCTACGGTTACCCCCATATTAGAGTCAACTTCAGATATTACAAGAGATTTAACTATGACTCCTGTTACTTCGGGGTCTAACCAATTAAATGGCGATTTTGTTATTAATGGCGTTGCTTTTGATTTAAATGTTACTAATTATACCATTCCGCTAGGAAATACAGAAATATGGTCTATTGCTAATAACTCGGCTATTGCTCATCCATTTCACATACATGATGTCCAATTTTTTATACTTGATAGAGACGGTATAGCACCAGCAGTTAGCGAACAAGGCAGAAAAGATGTTATTTTAATCAAGCCACAAGAAACAATTCGCTTTATAACTAAATTTGAAGATTTTACGAGCGATGTGGTTCCTTATATGTACCATTGTCATATGTTATATCACGAAGATCGCGGGATGATGGGACAGTTTAAAGTAGTTAATACTGCTTTGGGAATAAATGATGAGATTTTAAATAAAAATGTCTCGGTTTATCCAAATCCTACAAATGGGAAAATTTATATCAATACTCAGAATGGTACAACTATTAATAAAGTTGAAATATTAGATATTTTAGGAAGGTCTCTTAAAACCATTAATAATTTTAAAAAAGGAAAAACTATTGATTTAAAAAATGAAAGTAAAGGTTTATACTTCGTAAAAATCTATGGCAATAAAGGAACAACCGTTAAAAAAGTTTTGATTAACTGATTTAAAATTTTATAAAATTAAATCTAAAAATTATAGATTGCACACCGTTTATTTATATAATTTTGACCTTAATATTTAAAACAAAAAAGCTATGAAATATTATTTAAACACTTTAGTAAAAGGTCAGTCTTACCAAGCGGTAAGAGAAAAACTTTTAGTCGAAATGAAAAAAGAGGGTTTTGGTTTGTTAACCGAAGCCGATGTTCAAAAAGCTTTTAAAGAAAAGTTAGATTTTGATTATCGCAAATACGAAATACTGGGGGCGTGTAACCCGGGTTATGCCAAACAAGCTTTAGCTATTGAAGATAAATTAGGCGTATATTTACCCTGTAACTTTATCATTCAAGAATTAGAGGATAGTACTATTGAAGTAGCCGCTGTTAACCCTATTGTGATGATGAGTACTGTTGATAATGATGCTTTAGAACCTGTTGCTAAGGTTATTTACGATAAAATGGAACACATAATTGATAATTTATAATATTTTGACAAATAGGTTCAAAATTTTGAAATGCCTCAAACTGAATTAAAAAGTTTGTACCTTTGTAATCTCAATGGAAAAATTGACTTTTAAAATAACATCACTTTTGCTAGCCTTTATGGTGCTTTTTTCTACATTGTCATTCAGTGTAAACAAGCACTATTGTGGCAATTTGCTGTTTAATCAATCATTTTTCAATCATTCACAAGATTGTGGTATGGAAAAAATGGATTTAAATGACAACCATAATCCATTTTTTGCATCTATGCAAAATAATAACTGCCACAATATCCAACTTCTTATAAAGGGGCAAAACGTTGAGCAAAAAGCATTGGTATTAGGTAATTTAGATATACAAAAAATAGCGATAATTCTAAATTTCAATATCTTAGATTTTGAAAGTCTCTACCAACAACAACCTACTTTTTACAAAAATTACACCCCACCTTTATTGGTCGAAAACATACCTGTTTTAGTCCAAACTTTCAGAATTTGATTTTATAATTTTTACTTTTAAACGTTTATTTTGTATAAATTAGACGTTAATATTTCAGTGTGCTTTGATTTTCAAAAGCTCTTGAATAAAATAATTAAAAATTATAAAATCAAATAAAAAATGTTAAATAAAACAATCCGTTATTTCTTAGAAAATAAGTTGATAACTTTCCTATTACTAGCTGCCTTTATTGTGGGCGGTTATATTACCGCCCCCTTTAATTGGCAAGGTAGTTTAATAGAACGTAACCCTGTGCCCGTTGATGCCATTCCTGATATAGGTGAAAATCAGCAAATTGTTTACACAGAATGGATGGGACAATCACCTCAAGATATCGAGGATCAGATAACCTATCCCTTAACCACAGCCTTATTAGGTATTCCAGGTGTAAAAACGATAAGGAGTAATTCTATTTTTGGGCTTTCTAGTATCTATATTATCTTTAAAGATGATATCGATTTCTATTGGAGTCGTACCCGAATCCTTGAAAAGCTGAACTCATTACCTCCTGGTACCGTACCGGGTGCTGTAAAACCGGCTTTAGGCCCTGATGCTACGGCACTGGGACAAGTTTTTTGGTACACTTTAGAAGGACGCAACCCTAAAACAGGTAAACCCAATGGCGGTTGGGATCCACAAGAACTGCGTACCATACAAGATTTTTATGTGCGTTATTACTTAACTTCGGTTGAGGGTGTTTCTGAAGTGGCATCAATTGGCGGTTTCGTAAAAGAATACCAAATAGATATTGACCCTAACGCTATGAAAGCTAACAATGTCAATATTGCCATGATAATGAAGGCGGTACAAAACAGCAATTTAGATATTGGCGCCCAAACACTCGAAATAAACAAAGTAGAATACTTGGTTCGTGGCTTGGGTTATCTCAAAAATCTTGAAGATCTAGAAGAGAGTGTTGTTACAGTTAATAATAACACCCCTATATTATTAAAAGATATCGCTAAGATACAATTTGGGCCTGCTACCCGTCGTGGCGGATTAGACAAAAGTGGCGTAGAAGCTGTTGGAGGCGTGGTTGTAGCCCGTTATGGTGCCAATCCATTAGCTGTTATTAACCGCTTAAAAGAAAAAATTAAAGAAGTTGCTCCAGGTTTAAAGGAAAAAACTTTAGCCGATGGCACAGTTTCTAAAGTGACTATCGTACCTTTTTATGACCGCTCCGGACTCATTCACGAAACTTTGGGAACCTTGGAGTCGTCATTATCTCACGAAATTCTCATCAGTATTTTAGTAGTAATTGTATTAGTACTTAATTTACGCGCCTCTATATTAATATCTACTTTATTACCAGTTGGGGTTTTAATGACTTTTATTACCATGAAATATTTTGGTGTAGATGCCAATATTGTTGCCCTTTCGGGGATAGCCATTGCTATTGGTGTTATGGTAGATGTGGGTATAGTCTTCACCGAAAATATTATAAGGCATCTCGAAATGCCTAAAAATGAGGGTATCCGCGGCAAGCAATTGGTACAAGTTATTTATGTGGCTACAATAGAAGTTGCTTCGGCTATTATGACGGCCTTAGCCACAACTGTAGTGAGTTTCTTACCAGTTTTTGCTATGCAAGCTTCAGAAGGAAAACTGTTTAGACCTTTGGCTTTTACAAAAACATTTGCCTTGTTATCATCGCTATTTATAGGTATTATGTTTATACCAGCCATAGCGCACGTCTTGTTTTCTATCCGATTCGACAAAAAGAAATCGGCTAGAATATTCAACGCCTTACTCATAGGTTTTGGTTTGACATTTTTAGTGGCTTATGGCAGTGTTATAGCTGTAGCCTTAATTGCTTTTGGTATAAATGGCATTTTAACAGATGTCAAACCAACAGCTATTTTTAAAGGTAAAATTAAATTAAACGAAACTTCAAAAACCGAATTATTGGATATATGGACATCAATATTAAATGAAAATAATATTATAATTAATGAACACGAAAAAGTAGAACAAATTGAGAAGCCAAATAATCATTTTATTGTTACTACAACAAAAGCTAGTTATACTTCTAAAGGTGTATTGTTTGCAATAGGTAGAAGAGGAACACCCCGTAAAT
>CAZGZH010000008.1:0-14474 GCA_964529645.1 uncultured Flavobacteriaceae bacterium | reverse complement strand
ATAGGAACGCCTGATGTTCGTAACTCTTATGACGGTAATGACTTTGATGACAATGACGAAAGTAAAGTTGAAGTTACACTTGAAGTTTATGATTTAAATAGGCTCAATATTATTTACAGCCAAACGGTATTTGGTTCTTCTCAATTTAATGGTGATAGTAAAGGGGTATATTTGTCAAAAGACACGAATTCTTTGATAGTTAGTTCGCTACGAAGAATTATAAAAAAAATAGAAAAAAATCACAAATAAGATTTAAAACATTTTCAAGACTGTTTGAGTAGCATCTTCGCTAAAATAATTATTTTGACTGAATCTTTTCAGAATACCATCGTAAATACACGATTAATATTTAAATAGCAAATAAAAATGATAAAAAATTTGAAAAATTATTAGAATTTAGTCAGCAATCCCAAAATAATGCTTCACAATCAGCCCAATACCAAACGACAAAATAGCCACGCCTAAAGAAATAGCACCCATTTCTAAAAAACGTTTTTTAAACGAAATATTTTTAGCAACCGAAATATAATAAGTGTATAAAGCTATAATGGCAACAGTTGTTAATAACATCGCGCCAAGCGCAATATAAGGATCTGATTGTATAAAATAAGGGAATACTAAAAAAGCAACAGTAATAATGTAAGACAAACCTGTATAAATAGCAGAAGTAATAGGATTGGTATCTGTATTACCTTCTTCGCGCGAAGCCAAATACCCTGAGGCGGCCATAGATAATGAAGCGGCTATACCCATAATTAATCCAGTTGAACCGACAATTAAGTTATCGGCAAAAGCAAAAGTCAATCCGGCAAGTGTTCCTGTAAATTCAACTAAAGCATCGTTTAATCCTAAAACAATGGCTCCGGCATAGTCTAAGCGCTTGTCTTTTAAAATACCGATCAGTTCTACTTCGTGCCTAATTTCATCATCTTTTATTTTGGCGATATCGGGATAGTCTTTTTCAATAGACTCATAATAATCAGCTGTTTGAGATTCTTCTTTTTCTAATAATCGCAAGGCAAAAGACAATCCAAAAATTTTAGCAAGCGTTATAAAACGCTTAATCGTCCCTTTGTTTTGTTTTATGCTGGCTCCTGTAATATTTTTTAGAAAATCATAATGCCACAATTCGTCTTTAGCAATATTTTCTAAAATAGTTTTATTATGGGTGTCATCAGCTAGTTTAGCTAAAGCGGTATAGATGTAATGGGCGTTAAGCTCATTTTGCTGTTGTTTTAGGATTTTTTTATTCAAGACAAATGCAATTTAGAGTTACAAAATTACTTAAATAAGTTTTAATGAGTTATTCGAAAAGTCTCTTTAACAAGGATATTTTTTAATTAAGCAAAAACCGTGTGCCTAGTAAAAGCATATAATTGGTTTTGTTTGCTGTGATGTTTTGTTGTACAATGGGAATTTGAAAACTGGTTTCAAACAAAAACCGCCTGCCGGGGATAAATTGGAAACCTGGTGAAATAAACAAAGTGTGATTATTAGAATCAAACAAATAATTGCCATTAAATTCTAAAAAAGAATTTAGTTGCTTTTGCGGATATTTTTGTGGTAACAAAGGTACGCCAACCGAAAAATTATAACTAAAACTATCTGTCGCACCTTTGTTGGTAAGGGTGTAGCCAAAATCGCCATAAACCCCAACAGCCGAGGTGATTTTTCCTAAAATTAACCCGATATAAGTTTGCGATAAGCCCCCACCAACAGCTGGCATGTTTGACGAGTTCCCTGTAGGGAAAGTCTGTTTTAAGTTGGCTAAAATTCTAAAGGTTTTGGCTTTACCGTCTTTTTTATACAATTGGTATTTGGCAAAAAGCGTCATATCGGCAAAACCGTTTACAACATTCATGCCTTTTGGCTTAATTGATTTATAAGGTAAAATACCACCAACCTGAAATTTTGGACTGATATTATAAGGAATGGCAAAGACCTGAACATAAACGTTTGCCTTTTCTTTTGAAATAAATTTACCAAATGTTCTTATACCATTACCCTCTAACCCAAGCATGACCGGTGTTTGTGTGGTAATGAGCGGCCCTTGAGCAAAGGCCATGCTTGAAAATAAAATAAAAAAAATTAGATACTGTTTTTTAAACATAATTTACCTTTATTAATCTTTCGTTTTTTTGGTAATTTTAAAAGGTACTTTGGCATATTCAAACTTTCGCGCAACAAATCCTGCTTCTTTAATAAGTTTTTTTAAAATATCTTCTGAAGGGATTTTTTCTGTAGGGGTTTCAAATGTAATAAAGCCATTGTTTAAATCTACGTATAAATTTTTTATGCCTTCTAGTTTTTTCATTTTTTTCTCTAATCCGTAGGCGCAAAAAGGGCAAGCTAATCCGTCAACCCAAATTTTTATATAGGTTTTATCTTTATTTGCCGATTCTCGTATAATTTTTGCTTTTGCTTGTGTCAAGCCCAAACAACCAAAGAGTAAAAATAAAATGATTGATTTTTTCATGTTTTTTAAAGTTTAAAAATGATATTCTAAAGTTACCAAGCCATTGGTTTTAGTTTTGTTAATATATTTTGAGTTAGCAATACCAAACTGTACACCCCCTTTTAGCATGATGTTACGATAGCTAAATAAAAATCCGGGCGCTACGGCTAATGTATTGCCGCCAGATTGACTTATTTTATTATTATTCAGTTGCGATTTTCCCCTAAGCTCTCCGTTAAGTTCAATCAAAATTACCAAATCGGGTTTTAAATAATCAGACTTAACAGGTCTTATACCACCTACTAAATTATATTTTAATTTATCACCTATCCTATTTCCTTGTTTGGATTGAAGAAAAGTATAACTGATATCAGAAAAATAATACCATCTGCGTGATTCATAGCCGTTAGCAAGCCCTAAAGTATAAGTTGTAACACCACTGGTATTTAAAAAAGCATTACCTGTTGGGAAATTAATGGCAGCTATAGCTGTCAATTTTTTAGATACACCAGGTGACAACTTCCGCCAAATAGCAAACTTTGTTTTAATTTTAAACGCTTTAAATCCAAAGGACGACTCATCGTTTAATGTGGCATCTAAACGCACTGTTAAATTTTCTGTAATTCCGTAGCCATAACTCACCTCATATTCTAATTGTCCTTGTTTTATGATTGTTCCAAATTCAATTGCGTGAAGGTGTTTGGGTAAAGTCTCAGGCCCTAACCCGTAAATGGGCTCATGGGCAAATGATACATTGGAAATTAGAAGAACTCCGATATACAGAACTTGTAATCTCTTACACATCATTCTTTTCATTGTACATTTTTAACCGACTTTCTATTGTCTGAATTTCTTTGAGTTTTTCGGTTAAATCGCTTAAAGCGATATTTGGAAATTCATTTTTAAGATAGTCTATTTTATCTTCACTACCGCAATTACCGGGGCAAGAATCAACCGCTTTAACAATACCAATAGCCAATGCTTTTCTATAAACCTCGTCTAACAATAAATAATGCGCTTTTTGCAGACCTTTGTCGACAGATTTAAACTGAATGTTGATTTGTTCGGGATCTTTGCCATCATCCAACATTTTTACAATACCATTGAGCTGACCACTCAAAGTTTTAAGACGCGTTTTAATATCTAAAACGAGATCTGATGGTAATTTAAAAGGTTGATTTTTCATTATAATTATAGATCTAAAAATTTAACAATCGGCAAGGCTAAAAAAGCCATAAAAAAGCCAATAAACAAAAGTATAGCCGAAAGCCATAAAATTTTTTTAGACCAACGCGAAGCAGTATCGCAAGCAGATTCTTTTCCGTCTTCCGGAGTTTCGCAAGCGGTATCTTGAGGCTTTTTTCTATACACCAACCAAAAATTTAAGGCAATTAGTAATGCGGCTATAGAAAAAGTCCACTCTTTATAAAGACTTAAAGTTCTTAAAAAAGGTAAGTCAGAGACCAAACCCGCCATAACCGCACCCATACCTAATGTTACCAATAAAGCAGGTAGGGCGCAGCATAATAGGGTTGAAAAAGATGTAAATAACGATAGAATACTCGTCAAGTCTGTTTTTAAGTTACTCATTTTTTTCATCCTTTTTAGGCGTATCGTCTTTTATTACAAAAGGTTTACTGCTGTATTCTATTTTTCCGGGTGTAAAACCTGCATTTGTAATTATTAAAGCCAAACTTTCTTTTAAAGGTTTTTGTTTTTTCAGCGTGGCGATGTAGGCCAATCCTTCTTTTAATTGGATTTTCACATCGTCAACACCCGATACTTTTTTTAATTCTTTTTCCATACCGTAAGCACAATATGGGCAAGCCATACCGTTGACTTCCATTTTTATATAAACATGGTCTGTTTTGCTTTGGGCTTTAACAGTTGTTTGACCGAAAAATAAAACGGCAAATATAAAAGCTGCAAAAGGGATTGTTTTAAATAATTTTTTCATGATAGTAGTTTTTAAATTTATAAATAAGTTAACAAGAGCCTATTCCGGCACCGATTAAATCTTCTTTTGTTATGGCGCTGTTTTTAAAACAATCTATCAATTTACCATCTACCGCTACGGAAGGAAGTCTTGTAAGGGCGTATTTTTTACGAATAGCGTCATTATGGTCTTCCGATAAATTGTGAATGGTAATATCACAATTTACACCAGCGGTGTCTTTTACCAATTGTACTACAGGTTCGCAAACAGGACAGCCTGCCGTAAAAATTTCGACTTGCTTTTTCATCTTTTAATGATTTTAAATTAATAACTGCACAAAGATGCACCGGCAAGGGAGGGGGTCTCCAAATATTTTTACACCTTTTTTTTATTGTAGTCGTTTAGACGCTGTTCTATAACCTGAATTTCTTTGAGTTTTTCGGTTAAATCGCTTAAAGCGATAGTAGGGAATTCTTTTTTAAGATAATCAATTTTAGCTTCGTTACCACAGTTGCCCGGACAAGAATCAACCGCCTTAACAATGCCAATTGCAAGGGCTTTTCTGTATACTTCATCCAGTAATAAGTAATGGGCTTTTTGCAGACCTTTGTCAACCGATTTAAACTGAATGTTGATGTGTTCAGGGTCTTTGCCTTCATCCAACATTTTTACAATACCGCTAAGCTGACCGCTTAAAGTTTTAAGGCGGGTTTTGATATCTAATACCAAATCTGATGGCAATTTATAAGAGGATTCGCGCATTTTTTAGATTTTAATTAGCACAACAGCTCAGTTTAGACACATCTTTTCCAAAGCCAATTGACGCTAATTTAACCGCTTCGGATAAGGTGAGGTAAGCATGAAAACTTTTTGCCAAATCTTTAGTCGGAATACCATATTTAATGGCCAAGCTTAACTCCATAGTAAGTTCGCTTCCTTCGTGAGCCACAATCCGACCACCAATAAGTTTATCGGTTTCTTTATTTCTGATTAATTTTACAAAACCACGTATGTCTAAAGCAGCCAGACTTTTGGGAACCATTTCAAGTGGGACTTTACTCACTTCAAAAGGAATATTTTGTCTTTCGGCTTCAGCTTCGTCTATACCAACCCCGGCAATTTGAGGATCGGTAAAAACCACCCAAGGCAATCCGGTGTAATCTTGAGCTGTCATAGACCTGCAACTGTCTTCTGTACACGACGTAAACATATTTTCTGTCGCTAAATTACCCTCGTAAGCGGCGGTATAAACAAAAGGAGCTGTGGCAATACAATCGCCGGCTGCAAAAATATTACTGACTGATGTTTGTAAATAGTTGTCGGTTTTAATATGGCCTGATTTTTCTAACAAAACACCTATTTTATCTAATCCAAATCCTTGTGTATTGGGCTTTGTCCCTGTGGCGACTAACATTTTTTCTGTGCGTACGGCTTTAGGAGTCCCTTTTTCAGTTAACGCGACAGTTATAGCTGCGTTTTCTTTTTTAATCCGGTTTATTTGGGTATCGGTAATAACAGTAAGGCCTTCGTCTTTAAGGTGCTTTTCAATTTCTTCTGAAATATCTGCCGTTTGCTTACTTAACACGTGCGCACTACGCTGAATTAAGGTTACTTCTGTTCCTAAGCGTTGCATCATTTGTGCAATTTCAAGGGCTATATAGCCGCCTCCTAAAACAATAAGAGATTTGGGTTGCTTTTCTAATTCAAAAAGACTCCTGTTGGTTAAATAATCAATAGTATCTATACCGTTTATAGGAGGGATTGAAGTGCTAGAGCCGGTTGCTATTAAAAATTTATCGGCAGTAAAGACTTCATCATCAATTAAAATAGTTTTATTGTCTTTAAACGTTGCATATCCTTGTTTTAAAGTAACCAAAGGTAAATCGGCTGCAATATCTAAATATTTATGTTGTTGAAGCGCGTTAACCAGTGCCCGTTTTTCTTGAATAAGGGCCTTGAAACTAAAAGTTGGGGTGCTTGTTTTAACACTGCTAAAATTAGAATGCGAGGCATTATGAATACTTTCGGCGGCACGAATTAGATATTTTGATGGGACGCAGCCCACGTTAACACAAGTGCCTCCCATAGGCAATCCAGCATTGACAATAAGTGTTCTTTTTTCTAAACTATTAGCTTTAATAGCCGCCGAAAAAGCGGCTGAACCCCCGCCAATTATAATTAAATCAAAATGTGTGTTCCCAGAGTTTAATTCGCCTGCAACTTTATAATGCCCCGATTTTTCTATTTCTTGAATAATCTTTTCTTTTGAAACAAGGTCCTTATCAAAGCTAAAATCACCTTCACTTTTTTGATAATTTACACTATTTTGATTGATGCCGTTTAATGATGCCACATTTTTTTCAATACCCTTGGCGCAACCGTCGCAGGTCATGCCTTTAATAGAAAGTTTTAGTGTTTTTATAGTATCCATATATTTTAAATTTTAAAGAAGCCCTATTTTATCGATTTTTTAAAAGAGCCATTTTATTAATTATTGCTTTTTTAAAAAAGGCCAAAGCCATTTATTGTCAGTTGGTTTTAGCCAAAGATGCGTTAAAGAGCCTAAAATTGTGCCGTGTACCACATGAGCAACAAAAGTAAGAATAAACAATTGAGGCCACATATAATTGTAACCAAATAAACCAACCATTGGTCCCATTGGTGGCGCAACCATCATAAAGAATTCCATGATTAACATCCAAAAAATTGCCCAAAAAATGGTTTTTTTATAGCTTATAAAGTTACCAAACACCAGTGTAAAAACAAGACCAAAATCGGCGCCATTCATAAAGTGAATGAATTGCCCTACCCAGTAGTATGAGTTAAAAGAACTACTTCCTGTAACCATTTTGCCAAACATCTCTGGCGTGTCACCAGGTAGCCAACCTGTTATTACCCCCATTTGACGTATCCAATCTAATCCTATGGTAGCAATGGCACCAGCCAATAAACCATAAACAATTCTTCTGTATAAATCTGGGAAATGTTTTTTACTGTAAAAAATAATCCAAATTAAAATAATCAAAGCGGGGATATAAAAATACAAGGCATAAGGTAAGCCAAACTCATGAGCTACTTTTAAAACTCTGGGACCCATTTTTATACCTTTAAAGTATTGGGCATATCCAAAAGGGATTACAATTAAATGTATCGGCACAAAACCACCTGTAAATAAGGCTAGTAATATTAAAAAGGATCTTTTGTTTAACATGATGTTTAAATTTATTTGGTTACTTCTGCTATAATATTTGCCACCAAGCCATCTAATTCTTTGGCCACAGCTTCTGTACCCTTGTAGTTTGCTAAAAGAGTAGATGGTGAAAAATATCTTACCATAACACCTTTATTATTCTCCATAACGATAAGTTTTAGAGGTATTTGAATGACTGCCATTTTATTGGCTTCAGCCACTTTTCGCATATACTTTGGACTCATAAAAAATAATTGACGCATACCTTTAGTTTGCTTACCGGCCATGCGCATCATTTTTTGACCATCTATTTCTTTAATTATCATAAAATTCTGATCTTCAATAGCACTTTTAACTAAATCGACCGTTTCTGTAAAAGAATGTTTAGACATGGCCATTTTTGAACCATCCATGGGTTTCATTTGTGCAAATGTTAAAGTTGTTGCCAAAAAGACAATTACAAATGCAATGTTTTTCGAAATTTGTTTTGTTGTTTTCATTTTAAAATAGTTTTGTTATTAAATTTATTTTTATTAAAGTATTTAATTAAAAGCTTAAATACGCAAAATCTAAAAAAACCTCTTTATAGAAAGAGGCTTTATAGACTCGTTTTTATTTTTCTACAATCTTATACCCTGTGCTATTTACAGCCTCTTTTACATCTTTTTCAGACGATTTAGACGCATCAAATTCCACTTTAACGGTTCCTGTTTTATAATCGGCTTTAGCGTTGATATAACCGGGTAATTGGGCTAAAGTATTTTCAACATGGAGGTCACAGCTTTCGCAAGTCAGACCTTTTACGTTTAGCAATAAACTGCTTTTTTTAAGGGCTTTAGGTGTCGCTATTTTTTTGTCGGTTACTTTATACCCCGTGCTGTTTACAGCCTCTAATACTTCTTTTTCAGACGATTTAGAAGCGTCAAATTCCACTTTAACGGTTCCTGTTTTATAATCGGCTTTAGCGTTGATATACCCAGGTAATTGGGCTAAAGTATTTTCAACATGAAGGTTACAGCTCTCACAAGTCATACCTTTCACATTTAAGGTTAAGTTGTTTATAGACTTTGCAAACTGAGGTTGCACTTTAGCTTTGTTTTCAGGATAAAAAATTGCGCTGTAATGCGGAAAAGCTAACATTGCTGCGGCAAAAAGGGTTACCAATCCTAAAAATAATTTAGATTTAATAAACGTGGGTTTACTTTCTGTTTCGCAATCGCAATCCATGTCTTTTTTAGGTTTCAGTTGTTGATACCAAGCAAAGCCCAACACTAAAATTGTGAATCCCATGAGGTAAGGACGTAAGGGTTCTAACCAAGTAAATGACGCTGCCAGTCCGCTGGTACCGGCAATTAAAGCCAATACAGGAACGATGCAACAAAGTGAAGCCGATATGGCTGTTAAAAGCCCTAATCCTAAAAGGCTGTTTGATTTTTTTGAGTCTTTCATAGTAAATAAATTAAATTGTAAGCGCAATTTTATCAGACACTAGGTCTAAAATATGATGGGCAATATTTTGTTGTTCGGGACTTATTGAATAGAAAATAGTTTGTTTGTCTCTGTAGGTTTCTACAATGCCAATATCTTTTAATTTACGCAGGTGTTGCGATATGGCAGGCACACTCATTTGTAAAATATCGGCTAAATCACAGACGCAAAAACGATTGTCGTTTATTAGCCATAGAAGTTTAAAACGGACTTCGTTTCCAATAAGTCCTACAATTTTGCTAAGCTGATTAAAATCGGCAGCATTGTTTTTTAAAAGGTTTTCGTATTGATCAATTTTATATTGATTTTTTTCTTCGCGGATACAAGAAACGGTTTTCATATATTGTAAATTTGAGGCAAACCTACAAATAATTCAGTATTTAAGCAAATACTTAAATAAAATAACAAAACTTTAACAATCCCCTTTGTCCTTCGGACATTTCCTCTAAAGGGAAAGATTACGTTGAAGAAGCTTGAAAGTAAAACTATAAAAAGTTGGCAGTATTAGTTTTCAGTCCCGATAACTATCTGGAGCACGAGTTTTTGCGAACCTTGTGAAACCATTGCGCTCTTAGCGGTTAAACTTTGAGAGCTTTTGTGCTCCTTTGTGTAACAATTAACTGAACACCGCTACTGAACACTGCCAACTACTTGCTAAGCCACTTCTCCCCGATTGGGTTTTAAGGCATCTCTAAAAATAATCATATCAGCCTCATCAACAATAATAAAGGCTATGACGTAAACGCCTGAGTAAGATAGAACAGTCACATCATAAAAATTTAAGCCCTCTTTTGTGGCAAATTCTTTAAGATGAATAGCGTGGTGTTCTGCTGTTTTTAAAGCGTCTGGACCTCTAAAATCCCAAATCAGTTTTATCCTACGCATCAATTATCGTTTGAAAGCAAAAGTAATTAATTCTATCTTTGCACAAAGCCTATTTAATTTTGACAACAGCACAATTTATTTCAGAACCTTTAGATACTTCCAATATATTAAAAAAAAGTTTTAGTGGCTCAGCGCCAAGCAACATTGCTTTGGTAAAATATTGGGGTAAAAAAGAAGGGCAAATCCCTACAAATACCTCACTGAGTTTTACACTCAAAAATTGTATAACTCAAACCGAATTAAAGTGCCTCCAGAAAGAAATAAAAAATAACACTATTGATTTTTCTGTATTCTTTGAAGGAAAATTAAACACCGCTTTTAAACCTAAGGTTGCTACATTTTTTAAAAGGATTCTACCTTTTATGTCTTTTTTAGTAGATTATAATTTTGAAATTCACACCCAAAATACTTTTCCGCACAGTAGCGGCATCGCCTCATCAGCGAGTGGTATGGCGGCACTTTCTGTGTGCTTGATGCAATTAGAAAAAGCACTAAACCCCAATATCTCTGATGATTATTTTAATAAGAAAGCGTCCTT
This sequence comes from uncultured Flavobacteriaceae bacterium, assembly GCA_964529645.1. GTDB lineage: Bacteria > Bacteroidota > Bacteroidia > Flavobacteriales > Flavobacteriaceae > CG1-02-35-72. Next base: position 3,982 of record CAZGZH010000008.1, on the reverse strand, counting down.
TATAGCCCGATTAGGTTCGGGTAGCGCGTGTCGTAGTATTGAAGGGCCTGTTGTTATTTGGGGTAAACATCCCGCTGTTGAAAAAAGTTCAGACCTTTACGGGATAAAACCTTTATTTGATTTACACCCCAATTTTAACAATTATTGTGACAGTATTTTATTAGTAGATAAAGGTGAAAAAATAGTGTCAAGTTCAGTAGGTCATGGCTTAATGAATAAGCACCCTTTTGCAAAAGAGCGTTTTAAACAAGCCAATAATCATATCTCTGATATCGTAGCAATTCTTAAAAACGGCAATCTAAAAAAGTTTATCACCATTGTAGAAAGTGAAGCCTTGACTTTGCACGCTATGATGATGACTAGCAATCCGTATTTTGTTTTAATGAAACCCAATACGCTAAAAATTCTCAATAAAATTTGGGCATTTAGAAACGCTTCAAATTTAAACCTGTGTTTTTCTTTAGACGCTGGCGCCAATGTACATCTTTTATATCCGCAAAACGAAAAAGAAAAAACACAAGAATTTATCCTAAAAGAGTTACTGCAACTCTGCGAAAACAATCAGGTAATTCATGATGTTTTAGGTTTCGGACAAGATATTATGTAGTTAATAATCTGACTGTTATAAAAAATATTTTCTTACCTTTATTTTTTTTTGTAACTTTATAAATCAAATTCTTATTAAAAAAAGTTTTTAAAAGACGCCTATAGTCGGTTTATAAAACTGTACTACCCATCGGAAATATCAGATTTCTTACCTTAGAACTAACTCAAAAAAACACAAAATGAAAAAACAAATCTTAGCACTTGTATTAAGTTTATTTTTTATAATGCCATTTTTTGTACAAAGCCAAAATATTTGGTTTAATGCTAATTGGCAAAAAACAACAAAAAATAAAGCGACATTTTATAGGATACCACCACAAAAAAGAGGAAATGGTTATTGGTTTCAAGACTTTTACATTTCTGGGAAAAAACAAATGGAAGGACTGTCTTTAAAGAAAGATATCGAATTTTATAATGGTCTTGTAATTTGGTATTACGAAAATGGCAAAATTTTTCAAAAAGTCAATTACTTAAATGGTTATTTATATGGCAAACGCTTAATCTACTACAAGAATGGCAACCTTAAAGAAAGTCTATTTTATGAAAGGGGTAGAAAGAACAAGCAGGGAAAAGAATATTATTCAGACGGGCGCTTAAAAGCACAAGGCAATTATCTAGACGATAAAAAAGTAGGTACTTGGAAGCGGTTTTATTACGATGGCGGTGAGTTTGAGGATTAAGTAGCTGCTTAAAAATAAAGATGTTTTAACCCGTATTTTAATCGGCCTGTTAAAAATGTGTATATTTGCCAACAGATTAAGGTTTAACCCATAGCAACCAAAATGAAAGGCCCTTTATTTTACGCAAAAATTTTATTGTTCGGCGAATACGGTATCATAAAAGATTCTAAAGGCTTAGCCATTCCTTATAACACCTATCAAGGGGCTTTAAAAAAGTCAGAGATACTTTCTGAAGAGGCTTTAAAGTCAAATGACAATTTGCAAAAGTTCTACAATTATTTAAAAGATAATTTAGAGCCGTCACAATTTGATTTAGACTGTTTTAAAAAGGATTTGGACGAAGGCATGTATTTTGATTCTTCTATCCCACAAGGTTATGGCGTGGGCAGTTCAGGTGCTTTAGTGGCGGCTGTTTACGACAAATACGCTTTGAATAAAATCACCGTCTTAGAAAATTTAACACGTGATAAATTATTGAGCCTTAAAGAAACTTTTTCTAAAATGGAATCTTTTTTTCACGGTAAAAGTTCGGGTTTAGATCCTTTAAACAGCTATTTAAGTTTACCTATTCTTATAAATTCTAAAGACGATTTAGAAGCCACAGGCATACCTTCTCAAAAGCTGGGCAAAGGCGCCGTCTTTTTATTAGATTCAAAAATGGTGGGCGAAACGGGTCCTATGGTGAGTATTTTTATGAATAAAATGAAAAACGAAGGTTTTAGAAAAATGCTCAACCAAGATTTTGCCAAATATACAGATGCCTGTATAGATCACTTTTTAAAGGCCGATATTAATGCTTTATTTGGCGATGTTAAACAACTATCTAAAGTAGTTTTAAAACATTTTAAACCTATGATTCCGAAATCTTTTCACAAGCTTTGGGAAAAAGGTATTACTACAAACGACTATTATTTAAAACTCTGCGGTTCTGGTGGCGGTGGTTATATTTTAGGTTTTACCAAAGATTATAAAAAAGCCAAAGAAGTTTTAAAAGATTACGACCTTGAGTTGGTTTATCGTTTTTAAAAACAGCTAAAAATTCTTTTTACTTTACCGATGGATTTGTTAGAAAAAGCAAAGGAGAATTCACGTCAAAAGCAATTAAACGACGCACCTATCTATATTAAATTCATCAGTTTATTGTCAGTTGTAAGAGGTTACAACATAATGGTTATTGTTATAGCCCAATATCTGGCAGCCATTTTTATTTTTGCGCCAAAACACCCTTTAAAAGCTATTATTTTAAATGTAGAATTGTATTTTATAGTATTGGCTTCAACTTGTGTTATAGCAGCGGGCTATATAATTAATAACTTTTACGATGTTAAAAAAGATCTGATAAACCGCCCCGAAAAACATAAATTAGACAGTATTGTAAGCCAGAAATTAAAATTGCAGCTTTACTTTATATTAAATTTTTTAGGCACTTTATTTGGATTTTTAGTCTCATGGCGCGCCGCTTTATTTTTTGCAGTCTATATTTTTGGTATCTGGTTTTATTCGCATAAGCTAAATAAATATCCTTTAATCGGATTATTTTCGGCAGTTGTATTAACAATATTACCTTTTTTTGCGGTGTTTGTGTATTACAAAAACTTTTCGACAATTATTTTTACACATGCTAGTTTTTTGTTTTTTATCTTAACCATTAGAGAACTCATAAAAGATTTAGAAAATATAAAGGGAGATATGGTTCAAAATTATATATCAATCCCCATAAAATACGGCGAGCATTTTACCAAAATACTCATTACCATTATTGTTTTAATGACCCTAGACCCCATCTATTTTTTATGGAAATATCCAGAAATTGGTGCTATGAAATTTTACTTTTATTTTGCGGGATTAATCTTGACTCTTTTCACAATCAAATTGTGGCGTGGCACGACTTATAAAAATTACATTCAGTTACACATATTACTTAAAATACTCATAGTATTAGGTGTTTTTAGCTTGGCGCTGATTGATACTTCAGTCATAATAAAACGCTTGATGAATTTATAAAAATCAGTAGACATAGGTAAGTCTAATAAATTACCCTATTTTTGCCCAAAATTTAAAAAAATGACATCAAAATTCTCGTCGAGAGGACGACATGCTTCTAAAAAGCCCACCTCTTCAAACACACAAAAACCTTTTAAAAAAGGTCCTAAAAAAACGTATACAAAACCAAAAGCGCAAAAAGTAAGCACATCAGAAGGTGTTCGTTTAAATAAATACATTGCCAATGCAGGTATTTGCTCACGTCGCGAAGCCGATGTTTTTATAGCAGCTGGTAACGCCCAAGTTAACGATAAAACCATTACAGAAATGGGTTATAAAGTTCTAGCTAATGACGTTGTAAAATTTGACGGGGCTGTTATAAGCCCAGAAACAAAACGCTATTTACTGCTCAATAAACCCAAAAATTACATCACTACAATGGATGATGAACGCGGTCGTAAAACGGTTATGGAACTCGTAGCTCACGCAGCGCCAGAACGATTGTATCCCGTAGGAAGATTAGACAGAAATACAACAGGTTTATTACTGTTTACCAATGATGGAGAATTGACAAAAAAGCTCACACATCCTAAATACAATGTCAAAAAGTTATATCATGCCACGCTCGATAAAAAATTAAAATTAGCTGATTTACAAAAAATTGCCGCTAATTTTACACTAGAAGGTAAAATGGTTTTTGTAGATGATATTAG
>CAZGZH010000007.1:0-15330 GCA_964529645.1 uncultured Flavobacteriaceae bacterium | reverse complement strand
AAACACAATTAAAGAAAAATTAGGATTCGGAAGAAAAGAACGTTATGATAGAGCCCCAGGATTTATTGGTCCTATAAGACCAACAAATATAAATTCGTTGATAAAAAGACCAAGAGATTTAATTCAAAGTCCATCAGATTTCATTAGAAATTCTATTAATATTAATGTTGAAGGAAGTGCAGACCAGAAAACTGTTGATGCAGTAGTAACACAATTAAGAGGAGAACTAAACAGGAGAGGGACTTTCTAAAATGAGTGTAGTTAATCAATTTCAAATAGTTAATAATGATAACTCTACAGGATTAAAATTTCATTTTGCTAATGGAGTTAATGACAATATAACAATATATAATCTTAGTTTTCAACTACCTGGTGCTTCAGCTTCTTCTAATTATAGTAGAAATTGGGGAGGATTTAAAAGATTAATAACTATTGATTTTGTTTTAACTAATGATGGAACAGACAAATCAACTGATGGCAGTTCTAAAATAACACTATCACAACAACAAGACCATTTAATGGAGACTGTTATTCAAGGTAATAGCACTGGAACAACCAATGTTTCATATACAATAACAATTTATAGAGATGGTGCAACTAAAACATATACAGGTTCTATTGAGGACATAACCATAAATTGGACTAATAGTGAAGCTAACCAAATGGGTGGCACTTTAAATTTATTTGAGGCAAAATAAATATGGCAGCAATTACTTTAACTGAAGGGACTGATAACATTACAAGTATTATAACTAAAGAAGATAAACTAAACACAGACATTTTAAAAATAACATTAGACCCAACTATTTCGATTGATGCAGGAGACACAGTAACGTATAAAGATAGTAATTCTACAACAATTTTCACAGGCATTGTAGAAAATTATAAATTCAAAGGCTCTAAATCTGTAGAAGTTTATGACAATGGTGCCGAGTTATTACATACAACAGTAAATAAAATATATACAAACCAATCTCCTGAAGCAATAATTTCAGATGTTATTACTACTAAAACAAGCTTAACGTATGTAAGCACAATAAGTTCAGGGTTAACAATCGCATCTTATGTTGTTAAAGACAAAAAATCTTGGGATGTAGTCTCTGAAATGGCAGAGGTATTGATTGCTAATTTTAGAGTCGATAAAAATTCTAATTTTCAATTAGAATTAGAAGGCAGTAATGCAAGTTCAAAAAATATAGATACAAATAATGCTAAACTTATAAGTCCTTGGAATAAAGATATTTCTCAATTAGTTAATAAAGTTATAATTGTTGGTGATAAACAAGTTTTTAGTAACGAACAATTATTTTCAGGTGATGGAACAACAACAGTTTTCACTTTAAATGAAGCTCCAATTGATATAAAAGTAGAACATCCATTAGGAACTATATTAACTGGTTATGTAGCTGATACTGGTTCAGGAGACTATCAAATAGATAGAGAAAATATGAAGATAACTTTTGATACTGCTCCTGTTTCAGGCACTAATAATATAAAAATGAAATATTCGTATGAAGTTCCAATTAAAGTAACATCACAAAACGCTTCAAGTATTTCTACTTATGGAACAAGAGAGAAAAAATTCGAAAAGAAATATATAAAATCTATGAGTGAAGCAAGAAAATATTCTAAATTTATTTTAGATACATACTCATCACCTTTACTTAGTTCAACTTGGGCTATAACTAACCAAACAGATATTTTAGATTGGGAAAATTTTACGCCCAATGAAACTATATACGTTAATGACACTTTTAACGGAATAACAGGCAATTTTGTAATCAGAAAGGTAGAGAGAAAGTATCCAGGAGAATTACGTGTGACTGTAGGAACATTGCAAGAGGATTTAACATTTTGGAATAAGGAAATTCAAACAAGAGTAAAACAGCTTGAAGAGAAAGATGACAATTCTACTATACTTCAAGATTACAGTTTTTTAGAGGAAGGGGCAAAACTTACTGCTACTGTTTCAATAACAAGATACCAAGAGAGAGATATAGGTAATGCTTTATATTATGATGTCAGTAGGAATTATGATGCTGGATATATTTATGATGGAATGGGAACTTGGAATAATATTTAAATATATTTATAAATATAAAAAATAAATAATTAATAAGATGGTATTAACAACATATGAACTAAATTTAATGAGAGACCAAGCAATCAATCATTTAAATACTAATTTCACTCATATAGCAATAGGAAGTGGGACAACAACTCCATCTATAAGCGATACAGCATTAACAACTGAAACATTAAGAAAACCATTCCAAGAAACAACAGGTCCAACTTCTGGTGTTTACACAATGAGTATGCGTATAGCACCAAGTGAAGCTAACGGCACTAATATAGAAGAAATAGGAGTATTTGACGATTCTTCATCAGGTAATAATGCACTACATAAATTAACAACATCGTATGCTAAGACAAACACTAAAGAAGTATGGATAGATATTCAAGTAACAATAACAGCAGCAAATAGTTAAAAGATGGCAATAAAAAATAATAAAAAATTATCATTGAAAATTAAAGAAAAAATAATTGATATGTATATTATAGAAGAAATAGGTTCATTAACTATTGGAAAAAAACTTAATATTTCTAAAACCTCAGTTTTAAGAATATTGAAATTAAATAATATTTCAAGAAGAAGCATTAGTGAAGCTGGAAAAAAATTATTTGAAAAAGGACATATTCATCCAATGAAAAATAAAAATCATACTGAAAAATCAAAAAAAAAAATGAGGGGAAAAAGACCCAATATGATATCTTGGAATAAAGGATTAACAAAAATGGATAATCCAAACATAAAAGGTGGTAGAATCTCTAAAGGTCCTTTTATATGTAAAGACGGATATATACATATTTGGAAAAATGGTAAAAATTTAAAATATCACAGATGGATTTGGGAAGAATTAAATGGTAAAATTCCTGAAAATTATGTAATACATCATATTGATGGAGATAAATTAAACAATAATATACAAAATTTAGAGATGATGACAATGAGTGAACACACAAAAAGACATTGGGATGAAGGTAAAATTATTCCTAAACGAATGGAGGCAATAAATTGATAAAAAATACATTATTAGGTGGGACTGATATGACAACTGAAGCAGCTACAAGTGCTGATTTTAATGACACTTTTAACGCAGCAATTAGTTTAGCAGGAGTAGGTATGGCACAAAACGCGTATCAGACTTTACAAGCAAATAACGCGTTTGAGAATAAAGACTTTTTAGTGGCTGACGAGTTCACGGATTCTAACGGAACTAATAATACTTTGACGAGCGCTACATCATATTATAAGACACCAGAGTATATATTATCTAACACAGAGACATTATTTCAAAATCCAACATTAAATGTAAATAATAGTTCGGGTGTATTAAATTATGATTTAACTGTAAATAAAACAGGGTTTATATCTAAAGTTACTATTCAGAATGATGGGGCAAACTCAGGTATTATAAATCTTACAGTATATATTAAAGATAGTTCTGGAACCACTATTGCGTCTAAAACACAAAATGTCTCATGGTTTGGTAGTAATACATACAGTTATAGTTTCACTCAGGCTGATTATAGTAGATTATTATCTCCAACTGAAGTGGTTAGTGTGTCAACAGATTTATCGTATGTTAGAACACTCACAGGTTATTCTCAAAGTAATGCTTATTATACAATAACCTCCCAAAGTATGAACGCGTTTAGTACAAATACGGTAATCCCAATCGAATTTAAAGAGGTAGTGTTTGACACATCGTCAACATTAGTCATTGGAACATCTACAAAAACACTAGATGGAACTGAAAATGCAGTAGTGGTCTACGCTGATAAAACTACTCCAACAAACACAACAATGACAGTAGATATTAGTGACGGCACAACAACACTTTCAGCACAAGCATTAAATTCAGTATTAGATGTTAGTAGTTTAAGCACTGGAACATTAAAATTAACTTTTAATCTGGCAACAACTGATACAACAGTTACACCAACTTTAAAAGGATATGGGGTGTATATAAAATGAAAAAAGAAAAAATAATTAAAATAAAAACAACAGATTTGAAAACTTTAAAAAAGCTTGGGTATAATCCAAGAAAATATTATGTCGGTCCTTGGGGTTATATGACAGTATTAACTAAATTTAGAGACATTGCAAAACAACTTAATATAAAATTTCCTTTTAATCCGCACGCTTTCAAACATGATTTGCTTTATAATAAAGGCGGTAGTTTATTATGGAAATTAAAAGTAGATTATAGATTTTTAAGAGATATGTTAGACACAATTTATTCTAATGAAACTCCATCACATTTACGTAATCGATGGCTTATACGAGCATTAATATTTTACGTTATAGTAACACTATCTACGCCAATTTATATCAAACAAGGGAATTGGAAATTACAATGAAAACGGATAAAATCATAATTAAACTTGAAGAAAACATGAAAACAATGACAAGTAAACTTTCTGAAATTGAAACAGATATTAAAGAATTGATTAAAATTGTAAATGGACAAGTTACTAATAGTGCTTTATCTAAAAAAGATATTACCAATTTAGGAATTAAAGTCAATGATATCGATGTCCGATTAAAAACTGTAGAAGATAAGCAAACATATTTAATAGCAAAAGTTAGTACTGTTGCAACCATAATAGCTGGTGCTATTGGTTGGATATTCAATAGATAACTTAAAAAATGCAAAAATTAGAAAAATTAATAAAAAAGCATAATCTTAGCCCAGGCGAAGTTACATTATTTTTTAAGCAATTAAAGAAACCTAAAAAAACATTAAATAATCATAAACATTACTTTAATGAAAAACATATGAAAATCGGAGTTATTCCTGATACCCATATTGGTTCTAAATTCTTTAGACAAGATATATTTGATGATATGCTTAAAAGATTTAATAAAGAAAAAGTTGATGTTGTTTATCATTTAGGGGATGTTATTGAAGGTATGTCAAACAGAGAAGGACACATATACGAATTAGATATTTTAGGAACATCTAATCAAATAAGACTCTCTTCTGATTTGCTTTCACAAATTAAGCAACCATTCTTTTTTATCACAGGCAATCATGATGAATGGAGTAAAAAGAAAGGAAATCAAGGAATACTCGTTGGAGATATATTAGAAAGTAAAATTAAGAATTCGAAATTTTTAGGGGAATATCTTGCTAATATACAGTTACATCCTAATATAACACTAAAGTTAACTCATGAAGGTAATACTGCTTATGCTCTTTCTTATAGCGGTCAGAAACGTATTAATAGTATGCAAGGGGGGACTAAACCTAACATAATTCTTAATGGGCATTTACACAAATCACTTTATATGATGTATCGTAATATACATTATTTCGAATCTGGAGTAATCCAAGACCAAACACCTTTTATGGCAATGAAGGGTAGTCCTGCGATGACAGGATTTTGGATATTGGATTTGTATATGAATAAAAGAGGTATAAGTAGACTGAAACCACAATTTCATGCTTATTATTAAAATGGAAAAGCAACAAAATCAAATAGTGCCAAGTATTAAATTTATTGCGGATGAAGTGCCTAAAAACAGAAAGCCTAATTTAGACAATGTTTACGGAACAGATAAATTTAAATCTCATTTAGAAGACATCATTAATGGTATTATGGGCAGTCATTTATATTACATCTTCGGGGTTAAACCACCACATAGTTTTTTGTTTCATGGACCAGCAGGTACAGGCAAGACGTTAGCAGCAACAGCGATAGCAAATACTCTTGCAACAGTAAGACAAGAAAAGAAAACTTATTTCTTGCATTATGATATTGGAAATATGGGTACTGCTTATATTAATATGGGCGCAGTTAATCTGCAAAAGTTTTTTGATTATGGATTTTTAAAAGCACAACAACCAGAAACAGGAACAGTGATATATTGGTTTGATGAATGTGAAAGTTTAATGGGGCACAGGCAAAGTGGAGGTCATAAAGAAGATGATAAATTGCTTAACTGCTTGATGAAGAATTTACAAAACATTAATGATAGAGGAACTTGCGAAAACGTATTCTTCGCATCTAATTTTATTGACGGTATAGACAAAGCAAGTATTCGTAGTGGTAGAATATCTGAGAAATTAGAATTTAAATTACCTGATTATGCAACAAGAACAAAAGTTATTGATGGTTTTATTACAGAAAAAAATAACCTTGCACGATACCAATTAGTTAGGAAATACGATTTGCATAGATTAGCATTATTGTCTGAAGATTTAAGTCATGCAGATATCACTTCCGCGATAGATTTATCTATATCCAACAAAATCAAACGTGGTTTAAAAACATTCAAAGGTGGAGTTATTCCTGCTTACTATATAACACATAAAGGCTTGGAAAAGGCATTTAATGATATTAAAAAGAATAACTTACCAAAAAAAACAATAGGATTTAAATAGAGAATGTCGTTAGAAAAACATATTAAAATCGCTTTAGAAATAGTATTAAATCATAAACCTGACAGTATTATGAAACAAATACATAGAGAAATATTTAGAGAAATATTTAATGAACTACCAGAACTTGAAAAAGATATAGGAGTAGCTATTAAAAACTACACAAATAAAGCTTCTAAGAAGCCCAAATTGGAACTTTATAATGCTGAGCTATATAATTTAATGTGTAAATACAAATTAAGAGATTTAAAGCTTGTAGAATGTCTGGTTAATTATTACAAATCAAAAATATAAAATGAACTTACACAATAAAATACAAAAACATTTACTTGCATTTCCTTATCATTTAGGTGTTGACGTGAAACATTTAATTTGTAAAGCTTCAGAGTTTGAGCTTTGGATTAATAATAAATTAATAGGGATATCAGATTTATATTTTGAGACAGATAAAAATTTATATTTGTTTGAAATTAAGAGTGGAACTTCTAAATTAAGTTACAGAAATGGAATTATACAGATACGTAACCATTTCAACTGGAGTAAATATCATCATATTAATATTAATTCAGGGTTAATATACCCCAAAATACAAAATCCGAGATGTGTTGATGATTTAATCATAGAATATTTTTTACAAACACCTAAAAATAAAAGTTTATAAAATTTTTATTTCATTATAAACATAATAATATTAAATATTAAAATTAAAAAACCAAGTAAAATATTTTTAGCATTAACCTCACCGACAAATGTCGATGCAAGTATAAATAATGAACCGAGTATAACCAATTCTATTTTCATATTTCATATATTTTTGGTATTAACTTGCAAATTGAAGGAAAGTTATCCTTACCAAAAATCAGGTCAATATAACCATCTTCTGCAAGAGTATCATTATAACCATTATCAATATATATTTTTCCATTAGTAACTCTAATTCCAAAATATGTATTAGCTCGTGGTCTGCTTGCTGTCATTGCAACAATCCTATTTGTTTTAGGCATCACATATTTCCTTAACACTATTGATTTACTATAATTGTTAGGGCATTTAACGTTTTTCTCTGATACCATATCAAATGCTGAAATGTCAGGCATGGGGAATTGACCCATATTATTTAGCAAATCAGGATGTTGTATTGGCAATATTGTAATTGCAGCTCCGAGTAATATTTCTTTTAGTTTCATTTTTATATTATATTATTATTTTCTTTATTTATAAATTTTACTATTTTATAATTAAATTAAACCAAAAGTTTATATAATTTATTATGTAATAATTATTACAATGAATTTAAAGAAGAAAAATACACATCCACGAGATAAAAGAATTAAACAACATAAAGATTTTGAAACAAACCATATTTATTTAATTGATGAAAAAGAAAATAATGGTTATATATCAGTGACATCATTTATTCATAATTTTTTCCCTAATTTTGATGCTGATAAAATTATTAATATCAATTACAATCGTTGGCAAAAAGACCCAACAAATAAATATTATAATCTAAAACCAATAGATATAAAGAAAAATTGGCAAAATAATGCAAAAGCACAAAGCGATTTAGGAACACAATTACATAATGATATAGAGGATTATTATAACATTAATAAAAAGTCTTCAAATTTGAAGCGAGAGTGGGCTCAATTTGTATCTTTTATCAATAATCATTCCGAATTAAAACCTTATAGAACAGAATTTATGGTTTTTGATGAAGATATTAGATTATGTGGCACTATTGATATGTTATATAAAAAGGGGAATAAATATATTATTGTTGATTGGAAACGCACTAAAGAAATAAAAAAAAAGAATATTTATGAAAGGGGTTTATATCCAATTTCTTATTTATCTAATACTAATTATTGGAAATATGCTCTACAACTTAATATGTATAAATATATTTTAGAAACTAAATATAATATAGAAATAGAAGAAATGTTTTTAATACAAATGCATCCTTCTTTGGATGATTATAATAAAATAATTATACCTAATATGCAAAAAGATATTAAATTATTATTGAAACAATAAATTCTAATGTCACTAATAGTGAATAAGAAGTTTTATATAAAAATTATTTTTGAATATAATTAATACTTAGTTTTTAAGTAAAAAGGTTTATTGGAATAAACCTAAGAATTAGAAACAATATTCTTAGTATTCCTAACTATATAAACCTTTCTATTTATTCTAAGTTAATAGATATAAAATGGTAAATAATAGTATTATTAATAATAATAATAATAATAATAATAATAATAATAGAGTAGTAGATAGTATATATACATACTACTACTATAAATATAATATAATAACATTAATTAATAGTAATAATTATAATAGTATAATGTATATTGCAATGGATAAGGGCTTTATATACGATAAAGAAATAAGGGACACTCTGGGAATTTGTAATACTTATTTAGAAAAATTAAAAAGTTTAAAGATATTAATTCCTACTTCATTAACTAATGAGCAAAAAATATTTTTAATGAAAATAAAAGGCAATATGAATGAGGTTCAAATAAATAAAATGAATTTTTATAAATTAGAACCAACTGTTATTAAAATATTAAATAATGATTTTATTATAGACATATTTGAAAATAATGTTTTAACTGTTGCTAAAGAACTTAAATATATTCAATTAGAATTATATAAATCCATATTAGATAAGGAAAAAGAAGAGCAAGATAAAAAAGAATTACAATGGCAACATAAAAAAAGATTATTAGAAAATCAGGGTATGGTTTTTAATGATGTTATTAATAATTTAGGATACATAAAAAAATGAAAAACAGAAAAAAATCATTAAAACAAATTGCTAAAGAATTACAAATAGACCAAGGGACAGTTTCAACAAAGTTAAAAGCAATGGGTTTATCAAATAGAATAAAGAAAAGAAGTTTAAATAATAAAAAATTTAAATGTTTATGGTGTGGTAAAGAAAATTATTCTTGGACTGGTGGAAAAAGACAACAAAAATATTGTAGTGAAAAACCTGTTATATGTAGAAATCAAGCAAAAGATTTAAGGTCAGGAAAAGGCAGTATTGAAAGAAAAATTAAACAACTTAAACATTTAAATAATATATGGGGGAAAGATTATAATAAAACATTAAATTTATTATTAGACAAATCCTTGCAAAAAGAAACAATATTAAAACTTTCTAAAACTATTTATAGTGATGTCACTAATAGTGAATAGGAAGTTTTATATAAAAAAATTTATGGGTTTATAATTACAATGAAAAAAATAAAATTAACAACAAGTTACGATAAGAAGAATGAGATATATTCTTTGAATTTAGATGGAGTAGATTTTCATTTTAGTTTTCATACTAAAGATAAAGAGAATTTTGAATTTAAAAAAAAATTTGCAAATGCCATTATAAAATATTATGAAAATGAATGAAAAATATATAATTAAACAATATTATAAATTTTTTGATAATATAATGATAAAAGATTTAAGACAATATCAAGCAGGCAATTTAAAATATTTAACATTAGATATGAACGAATTACTTAATTTTAATCCAGATTTAGTAAGTTTATTCATTGAAGAACCATATAAACAATACAAATTAATATTAAATATATTAAAAAAATTCAAAGAAAATGAAAACAATCCAGATTTTCAATTAAGAATAAATAATGTAGATAAATATTCAAAGATAAATCTTAGTCATATAAGGAGTGATGATATAGGAAAATTAGTATCAGTTAAAGGGATGCTTAAAAGGAAATCATCCAATTTAATAAAAATATTTTCAATAGATTATTTATGTATTAATCCTAATTGTAATTATTCAGAGATTAAATTAACACTCAAACAATATGATGATAAAAAAAGAACATTAAAAGTATGTCCTAAATGTAAAAGTGGGGTAGAATTAATCAAAGAGAATAAAATTGATTATTTACAAATTTATTTAGAAGAATTATCAGAAGACATGGAAAACTCTGCAATGTTACCTGAAGCAAAATTAATAGAGATATATGGTAACTTGACAACACCTAATTTTATTAATCAATTCTTGGTAGGTTCAAAGATAGAAATAATAGGAATAATCAAGGAGAAAACAAAACACAATCAAAAAGGAGAAACCACTATAAGGACAGCATATATCGAGGCATTAAATATTATTTCAATGGATGATGACATATTTAATGTTGAAATAACCGAACAAGATAAGACAGATTTTATTGAACTATCAAAAAAAGAGAATATTTTATCAATATTAAAAAATTCCATAGCACCAAATATAGCAGGAAGAGATAAGATAAAAGAAGCCACTTTATTATATATAGTGGGTGGCACTAAAAAAGAGAATGGGAAGGATTTAATACATATATTGACAATAGGTAATGCAAGTTTAGGAAAGAGTGTTATGCTTAGACGATTAAAAGAGTTATTACCACGAACAGTTTATGTCTCTGCAGAGAACTCATCAGCAGTGGGTTTGGTTGGTGCAGCGGTTAAGGATACATTTACAGGTGCCTGGACTTTAGAAGCAGGTGCAATGCCACTCGCAAATAATGGTTATTTCTTATTGGACGAATTTGATAAAATTAAGAAAGAAGATTCAACAAAATTAAATGAGGCATTAGAACATCAAGAAGCTCATATAAACAAAGCAGGAATAAGGGGAATTTTGAAGGCTTATACACCTTGTTATGCAGCAGCTAATCCTGTTGGTGGTAAATTTGATGAAAGCCAAGATTATATCAAACAGATAAAATTTGATAAAACATTACTTAGTAGGTTTGATTTAATTTTTATTTTGGATGGGAAAGACACACAAAAAGAGAATGATGACATTATTAATCTTATGTTGAAAAATGAAATAGATACAGAAGAGAATATCAATTCAGAAACTTTGAGAAAATATTTATTATATGCAAAAACATTTACTCCTAAAATACCAATACAATTAAAAGAATTAATTAAACAATATTTTTTAATAATTCAGAAAAAGAGCAAAGAACAGAACACATTAGACATAACTTATAGGCAATTAGCGGGTTTAATCCGAATGTCTGAAGCTTATGCTAAATTAAGATTAAGTAATGAAATTATTAAAGAAGACATTAAAAATGCTATTGAAATGGTGAATTTCACATTAAACAAGTTTGGTGTTGCAGAGATAGAAACAGGATATTCTAATAAGACATATAAAGGCATCAAATTAGTGGAAAAAGTCATCGAGGATTTATCTGAAAAAACAGGATTGGCTCTTTATGACGATATAAGAAAAGAAATTTTTTCAATAGATATTAATATTAATAAATCAATATTAGATAAATATTTAGAAGATTTAAAAAAAGAAGGCATAATTTTTGAGCCTAAACGTGGTCATTACAAAGTATTATAAAATGGAAAAAATTAAATTATTTGAATGTTATGCAGGATATGGTGGAACTTCTTTTGGATTAAAGAAAGCTAATATTCCTTTTGAATGTGTAGGAATGAGTGAGATTAATAAAAAACAAATAGAACTTTATAATTTAAATCATCATAATATAAAAAACTATGGAGATATAACTAAAATTAATGTAAAAGAACTTCCAGATTTTGATTTAATCACCGGGGGTTTCCCGTGTCAAGATGTATCCATTGCAGGACTAAGAGATTTACAAAAAGGTAGAACAAAAACAGTATTTAAGATGTTAGAGATAATAAAAATCAAAAAACCTAAATATTGTTTATTAGAAAATGTAGAAGGTATTTTATCAATGTTAGAAGGAGAATTATTAAGAGAAATTGTTAGACTATTAAAATCTTATGGTTATGCGGTAAGTTATCAATTATTAAAGAGTAAAGACTATGGGACTCCTCAGAATAGACCAAGAGTTTGGATTGCTTGTGAATTAGATAAATCTCATTTTGGATTTAATCCTTTTCCTTACAAAGAACAATTAGAATTATTTGTAAACGATTTATTAGAATTAAAAATTGAAGATAAATATTTCCCATCTAATAAAATGATAAAATTTTGGGAAAGTAGAATTGGGGAATGGAGCAATATTATTAAAGAAATATCTCCAACTTTAACAGTAAGTAAAGCAACCTTAGATAATAATTGGGTTAAAGATTTAAAAACAAATAAATTAAGATATTTAACTCCAAGAGAATGTTTTAGACTTCAGGGATTTTTCAATGATGAAATAAAATTTGGAGACATAAAGGATACTAACCTATATAAGTCAGCAGGAAATGGATGGGACATTAATTTAGTAAGTAAAATCTTTTCTAAATGGTTTAAATAAAATGTCAAAGCAATTAAAAAAGGTAGAAGAAGAATACAACAAACTAAAGAGTGATTTTGATATTTGGCATAAATTATTAATCAAAGAAGAAAGTTATTTAAAAGATAAACTCAACAATATAATAAAATTAAAACAAAAAGTCAAGGAATTAATAGAAAATGATGTCACTGCCAGTGAAAAGGAATAATTATATATTAGTCCTTACATGTTATTATTACAATGAAATGTAAAATAATTTATTGTAAAAACAAGATAGATTTAGAAAATCTAAATATAAGCCCACTGTGTGATGAATATTGTTTAAAATGTGCATTACATATGGAAGAAGCACAGATAGGTATATTATAAAATGGAAGGAAAAAAAATTAAATTTAAAGTAATTAAAAGTGAATTAATAAATAATAAACCTGTTTTTGAGTGTGAAGAAGTGGAGACAGGGGAGAAAGTATTATTAAAAAAGAACCCAAAATTAGAAACCAAACTTAGTTATGGTAAGCAATATTTTTTTATTATTAATGAGAATTGGATAAATTATGCTGAATTATTAGATGTTGAAGAAACTCCTAAAATAAGTTCAGAAGAAACAAAATCTACAATTTCAATTAGTCCTTATGAACATAAACAAGATTTAATATTGGCACAGAGTAGTTTGAAAGAGGCAGTCCAATTAGCAATACATATAGAAACTCCAGGAACTACTAATGATTTATTAATAAAGGTTAAAGAAATTCATAAGGATTTATTTAATTATATGAAAAAAGAAGGTTATAAATGATAAGCAAACACATACAAAAGGAATTTAGAAAGCTTGACTTAGGTAAGATAGATATTGGTACAAAAAATACTTATATTAAATTTAAAAATAGTAAATCGATGGTAAGAATCAATAATTCTTCTGGAGAGTTATATTGTGATTGTTATTTCAGTAGTAATCATAATAAAACTAATGAAAAGCTTTGTAAACATAAATGTAAAATTATATACGAAATAATGAAAGAAAAAAATAAAAATGGATAGACAAGAATATAATTATAAAATATATCTTCCCTTGAAAAAAAGAGCAAGGGAATTTAATAAAAAAGTTAAATTAGGGGTTTTTTGTAATCCCATACTTAATTATTTTTTAGATGGAAATAATAGTGGTCTTCCTAAGGATGATTCACAAAATTTAAGTGTTTTTATTAAAAAAGAAAATGATAGAAATAATAAAATTTAGAGACCAAGAACTTAGAAAGCATAGACAGAAATTATCCTGGAGAATGTTTAATAAAAATTATTGGGATTTGAGTCAATGGGAGGAAAAGGAATTAAGAATACAAATACGGAGGTGGATTTAAAATGATAAAAGAATTATTGTTAATTATATTAAGTTATCAGTTAGGTTGGAGTTTAGGTTATGTATTTAAAAATCAAATTAAATATATTTGCGCAACATTAAAAGAATGTTTTGTTTATGAAGGTTTAGATTTAAAAAACGGAATTATACCGTTATTTAAGGAGATGTTAAAATGATGCTTGAAGAAAAACAATTTCAATTAGAAGTTAGAAAACTATTACAGACTAAAACTACAGACGAGTTAGAAATAATTTATAAACAATGTAGAAAAGAATTAGAATGTAGGATAAGAAAATGAAAACATTAAAAGATAAAGGAAAAATAGGTCATACACAAGATATTTTATATAAAATAGAGGATGTAAAACAAGCAGTTTTAAAATTTGAAAATTATGTGAGTAATCTACAAGCAAAATATACAGGTAATAATTGTTATGATGTATTTGAATTATTAGAACAAATAGAAAATAAACATAAAGAAATATTTGGGGATTGGAAAAAATGAATTGGATATGTGATAAATGTTTTACAACAATTGATATTGTTGATGAAAAAAAAATATGTGAGTGTAATATAAAATAGAAAAATGAGTGAATTTAATAAAGGTTATTATTTAGGTGTAATTATAAGTTTATTACTTGTTAATCTATTCATATTAATAAATTTATATTTAAAATAAAATGGGACATATAAAGTGCAAGAAATGTGGGATTTTGAAAACTTACCCAGAATTTAAATTTACTGGTAAAGGCAAATCCAAAAGTGGTAAAAAGGGAGCATATAGGAAAGATATATGTTTAAGGTGTGAAAAATGAAAAAAAGTAAATACAAAGATTTATATGAATGGATTGACAAAAATATGAAAGGTTTTTCTTATGGTTATGTAAGAAATTATTATGGATTTTTAAGATTAACAATATTTAAAAATGAATTTAGGTGGAATTTAAGTAATTTTGATATTGATGGATTAAAAAAACAAATGTTAGAGATTTTGTAAAATGAAAATGAAAAAGAAATTACAATTAACATATTTAGAATGTTTAAAGGGTTGTTTTTTTGATATGCAAAACCCTGAAAAGGATAGGATAATGTCAGAAACAAATTTCATTAAATATTATGAAAAATTAAAAAAGGAGTTGGAAAAATGAAAACAACATATAAAGAATTAGCAGAGAAATATAATATAGAAGACGAGCAAACAAATAATAATGTTTGGGATGGTGTTAGTGAATTATCTTCAAGTTCAGCAGAGAAATTACTTAACACTC
>CAZGZH010000006.1:0-15775 GCA_964529645.1 uncultured Flavobacteriaceae bacterium | reverse complement strand
ATCACCTTGTTTTAATCCCGCTTGACGCAGACTATTGGCAATTTGATTGACCAAACTTTCGAGTTCTTTTTGGCTGACTTTGGTAAGTTTACCGCCTTCTTTTTGATAAACAACAGCCGTAGCATCAGGAGTATTATTAAAACAACTGTCAACTATGTTCAGTTGGGCGTCTTTAAGCCAAACAGGCGTTTCAACACCCTCAGAAAGATCTAAAACAGCACTGTATCGCTTTGCAAATTTTATATCTAAATTCTGAACTGTTGCTGACCAAAATTCGGCGCGATTAGATACCGACCATTGCCAAAAAGATTTATAATCTTTAAAATGATGTTTTTGCATCATTTTGTAGATATTGCTGTTTTCTACAACAGTTTTTGAAGGATGCCAAACGTAATTATTCATCAGTTTAAAATTCAGGGTCGTCTTGCGGAACGTCTTTTATTTTAGGATCTTTATTAAAGGTATTACAGTCGAGATTAATTGAAATATGTTCGGGTTTTTCAAATGCTTCTTGACTGATGTTTAGCGTACTGTCTTTATAAACTTGTTTCATATACAAAGCCCAAATAGGCAGTGCCATAGAAGCGCCTTGACCACGCGTAATCCCTTTAAAATGAATGGAGCGATTTTCGGCACCTACCCAAACACCAGTGGCCAAATTAGGTACCATGCCCATAAACCAACCGTCAGATTGATTTTGTGTTGTACCGGTTTTTCCGGCAATGGGATTTTTAAATTCATAAGGATACCCTGTGGCAATACTGTCGGGATAAACACCGCCTTTAGTACGCAAACGAATACCAGAACCAAATTGGGTAACACCCTCTAATAAATTGACAACTGTATAAGCAGCTTCTTTGCTCAAAACTTCTCTTGTGGTAGGCGAAAAGTTTTGTAAAACAGTGCCATTTTTATCTTCAATACGCAATACAACCATAGGTTTTATATACATCCCTTGATTGACAAAAGTGCTGTAAGCACCTACCATATCGTATAGGCTTATGTCAACTGTTCCCAAGGCAATTGAAGGCACTTCTGGAATGTAGCCTGTAATACCCAAACTTCGCGCTAAGCGTTTCACGTTTTTAGGCCCCACCTTATACATCATGCGGGCTGTAATAACATTTATAGATTTGGCTAAAGCCTGTTTTAAAGTTAAAATACCACCGTATTTTCCGCCAGAATTACTGGGCGTCCAATCGTTAGGTATGCCAAATGTACCTGCAGGAATGGTATATGGGATGTTGGGGTATTTTTCGCAAGGCGATATTTTTAACTGATTGATAACGGTAGCATACACAAAAGGTTTAAAAGTTGAACCTACTTGACGACGCCCTTGTTTAGCATGATCGTATTTAAAATATTTATAATTAATGCCGCCTACCCACACTTTTACATGACCTGTTTGGGGTTCAACACTCAGTACGCCACTTTGTAAAAAGTACTTATAGTATTTTATAGAATCTAAAGGCGACATTAAAGTGTCTTTATCACCTTGCCAAGAAAAGATACGCATGGGGCGTTTGGTGTTAAACGATTTTTCTATGTCGGCTTCAGAAGCGCCCGCTTTTTTTAAGCCCCTATAACGTTGGGTACGCCGCATAGTAGATCTTAAAATCCGTTCTGTCGAAGCCACAAAAGTAGAGTCTTCGTGTTCTTTCATCATCCTAATCTCAGCGGTATCTCTTTTTTGTTTAATAGCTTTTTCTAGTGCTTTTGATGGCACATAAATAAATGGGGCATACTCGTTTTCTTTTTGTTGTTTAAAAAAAGCACGTTGTAAATTAGCCATATGACGACTCACAGCTTTTTCGGCATATTTTTGCATACGCGAATCTATGGTTACATATATTTTTAAACCATCTCTGTAAATATTGTATTTTGACCCATCTGGTTTTTTATGGGTTTTGACCCATTTCTTCATATAATCGCGAATGTATTCTCTAAAATATGTTGCCGAACCATCACTTGTGTCTTCTGGAGAAAAATCGAGTACAATGGGTAATTTTTGAAGTGAATCTTTAACCTGAGTGCTTAAGTAGCCATATTTTTCCATTTGTTTGAGCACTTGGTTGCGTCTTAAAAAAGACTTCTTTTTAGACCGCTCTCTTTTTGGATTGTATTGTCTGGGGTTTTTAAGCATCGCAACAATAACAGCCGATTCTTCTTGTTTTAAGTCTTTGGGCTCTTTGCCAAAATAAATACGAGAAGCCGAACGAATCCCGATGGCATTAAATAAAAAGCCTTGTTTATTAAGGTACATGGCTATTATTTCGTGTTTGGTATATTGCCGTTCTAGTCTGATGGCAATAACCCATTCTTTTGCTTTTTGTATGACACGTTTAAATATATTGCCCGAAGCGCGTTTTGTAAATAAAAGTTTAGCCAATTGTTGCGTAATGGTACTGGCGCCGCCGCCTTTTCCTAATTTAATTATGGCTCTTATGGTGCCTCTCATATCGATGCCAGAATGATCGTAAAAACGGGCGTCTTCTGTAGCAACTAAAGCATTTACAAGGTTTTGAGGTAAGTCGCGGTAATTTACAGGCGTTCTATTTTCGTGATAATATTTTCCTAAGGTTTTGCCATCGATTGAAATGACTTCTGAAGCCAAATTATTTTCTGGATTTTCTAATTCTTCAAATGTGGGTAAAGCACCAAAAACACCAGTGGCCGCCAAGGTAAATAACAACAATACAGCTAAGATTCCAAAACCAAATCCGAACCAAAGCATACGGGTAAATTTGTTGTAATTTATAGCTGATTTTTTTTCTTTTTTAGCCATTTTTTAGTTGCTTTTTGTGTTTTCTATCTGTAAACCAACATCAGAAATACCCTCTAAATATTTATCTCCTAAAATGTGACCATTTTTTCTTACAGCATGAACTATGCTAAATGAATAATCGCCTTTTTTAGGAAAAGTATAGTCTGTTTTATAAATCAATTTATTTTCTTTTACCGATGTAAATCCTGTGCCTAGCCAATGCCCTGAGGCGTCAGCCATTTGGTATTCTAACGTATCAATTTGCAGAATAGTGTTTTTAAAAGTTTCGGTTACAACCAAAAACAAATTGCTATAAGGATATTGATTTGTGTTTCTGATATTTATAAAAATATTATAAGAGGTTAATGTATCGGCCACAGCGATATTAAAATCAACAGATTTATCAATAGCCCATTTATTGTTTTCAATGTTTTTATAACGTGTAAAAAAAGGTTGTTTAGAACACGATATAAACACTAAAAAAACACCCACTAAAAAGCACTTATTTTTTAGCATTGTTTCTTTTATTTCTATTTCTACGATTCTTTTTACGGCGCTTAGGACGGTCAAAACGGGTGAGACTTTCTTGACCAACTAAATCGGTAAAAACAGGTTTGTCTTCCTCTAATTCAGAAGCATAATCTTCTAGTGTTTTACTTTTTTTACCCTCTTTATTAAGCGCAATTATCTCGTTGGCATGTTGGGGTGTAATTATATGCCAGTTAATAGGATTGTCTTTATAAGCATACCATAGTAAACCTTTAAAAATATCCATTTTTTGAAAAACAGCATCCCCCATTTCTGTTTTTAACCACGTATCTGTTCTTGGAAAAGCTTTTAAGGCTTCTATATAAGATTCTAGTTCGTAGTTAAGGCAGCATTTTAATTTACCACATTGCCCCGACAGTTTTTGGGGATTTAAAGAAAGCTGTTGGTAACGTGCTGCCGATGTATTTACCGATCTAAAATCGGTTAACCAAGTAGAACAACACAATTCGCGACCACAAGAGCCCACACCTCCAAGTCGGGCAGCTTCTTGTCGTAGCCCTACTTGACGCATTTCTATGCGAATACTAAATGACGATGCTAATTCGCGTATCAACATTCTAAAATCAACACGCTCGTCTGCGGTGTAAAAGAAAGTTGCTTTAGAACCATCTCCTTGGTATTCAACATCAGATAGTTTCATTTTAAGACCCAGCCTTAGAATTATAAGGCGCGATTGTCGTTGTACTTCAAGTTCTTTAGCGCGTACTTTTTGCCAAATTTCAATATCTCTAGCTGATGCTTTGCGGTAAATTTGCTTGATATCTTCGCTGTCTTGCGCAATATTGTGTTTACGCATTTGGATTTTAACCAATTCGCCTGTAAGACTAACAACACCTACATCATGACCCGGAGAAGCTTCTACAGCGATAGTGTCTCCTATTGAAAGACTTAAACCCTTTGTATTTTTATAAAAGTGTTTACGACCATTTTTAAAACGGACTTCAACTATATTAAAAACTTGTTGATGATTTGGCAAAGTCATGTTAGACAGCCAATCAAAAACACTTAATTTATTACAACTATCAGTACCACAAGAACCATTGTTTTTACAGCCTTTTGGAGAGCCGTCCTCTTGTGTAGTACAGGTACTACAACTCATATTCGTTTTATATTTAGCAGACTACAATTTGTAGCCCTAATGGTTTTTAAAAAATCTTCTAATTTGTAAATATACTACAATCTTTTAAAAAGATTTAGACCACTTAAAATTAAGTTTCTTTTACGTCAATTATTTTAGCAGGACAGGCTTCAGAAGCTTTTTTGGCATCTTCATAAATAGTAAAATCGGTATATTTTATAGTAAAAAACCCCCGTTTGTTTTGCGATTTTAACAAAACAGCTTTGCCGTCTTTTTTAGACATTCTAAACTGTTTTGGGGCCAATTCTACACAATAATTACAGCCAATACATTTCTTGCGTTGCAGGGTTATTATAACCATTTGTTAATCTGCTAATTTAATTTTGGCAAATCTAATAAGTTTAGCCCATACTTTTGTTTATTTTTTTAATCTTTGCAGTATGCCTTTCGAAGCCATTATAGGACACGATTATATAAAAAAGCACTTACAAAAAAGTCTTTTAAATGGTCGTATACCCCACGCCCAGTTATTTTTAGCACCTCAAGGAACAGGTGCTTTATCCATGGCTATAGCTTATGCACAACAACTACTGTGTTTTAAAAATACTCCTGAAGGCCTTGTAGAAAATACGGCGTGTACTTTAAAATTTGCCAAACTTACACATCCAGATTTGCATTTTGCCTTTCCGGTTACCACGACAGATAAAATTAAAAAACATCCTTATAGCGATCATTTTTTAAATGAGTGGCGTGCATTTGTTCTCGATAATCCTTACGGCGATACATTTGATTGGCTCCAATTTTTGGGTGTAGAAAACAAGCAAGGCTCTATAGCAGTAGCCGAAGCCGATAATATTCTTAAAAAGCTGAGTTTAAAACCTTATGAAGCACCTTTTAAGGTCATGATTATTTGGATGGCCGAAAAAATGCCAGCCCCAACAGCTAATAAATTACTCAAAATAATAGAAGAGCCCCCTAACAATACCGTGCTCATTCTCATAGCCGAAAACGAGGGACTCTTGTTAAAAACCATCGTATCGCGCTGTCAAGTCATTCGGTTTTTACCGCTTACAGAAGCACAAATAAGTAAACAACTGCAATTAAGCTTACTGTTATCAGAACAAGAAGCTAATAACATCGCCTTACAAGCCCAAGGCAGTTGGAATAAAGCGTGTAAATTGGCAGAACAAGACACCAAAGAACTTCTTTTTGAAGAATGGTTGGTTACTTGGGTGCGTTCAGCCTTTAGAGCTAAAGGCAATAAACAGGTAATAAACGATTTGATTACTTGGAGTACAACTATAGCCAGCTCAGGACGCGAAACGCAAAAACAGTTTTTAAGTTATTGCTTGATGTTTTTTAGACAGGCTATGTTGTTAAATTACAATGCTAAAGACTTGGTTTATTTAGAACCTAAAACAGCTAATTTCTCTCTTGAGAAATTTGCACCCTTTATTAATGCGGCCAATGTAATGGATATTATAAAATCTTTAGAAACGGCCATGTATCATATTGAGCGCAATGCTAATGCAAAGATTGTTTTATTAGACCTTTCTATAAAATTGACGCGGTTATTACACCAAAAAGAGCTCGCTTAAAATAATATTTAGGTAGTTTTTAAATCTGACAACAAATCATTGTAAAGAAACAGATGAAGGTCTTTTTTGAGCTTTTCTCTATCACTTAATTTTAAAGATTTTGTCTCTACAAATTTATGCACCTTGACCCGTAAAACACCAGGGCTTCCACTAAAAAAAGTATAAGAAAAACGTCTTTTAGAGTCGTAAAAACTGATAGGAACTATAGGTATGTTGTGTTCTATAGCCAAACCAAAAGCGCCATTTTTAAATGAGTCTAATACAATACTTTCGTCATCTGGCACTTTACCTTCTGGAAAAATACAAATACTTACACCATCTTTTAAGCGTTTTTGTGCCATAAAATAGACTTCCCTACGGCTTTTAGGACTGTTTCTATCAACCAATATACAGGTGCGTTTGTAAACAAAACCAAAAATTGGAATTCGTGCCAATTCTTTTTTGCCCACAAAAACAAAAGGATTTTTAGTAACTACCAACATCAACATAATATCAATCATAGAAGTATGATTGGCAATAAACATATAACTTTCCTTTGGCTGGATAGTTTCTAAATAAGTTGTTTTAACGCTAAAACCCATTAAAAATAAAATAGTCTTAGCCCAGAACCGTGCTATTTTAAAGAATATTGGGTACAGACTATCTGAAGATGTTACCACTATTAAAACGGGAAAAAGAACGATAATAGTTGTCAAAAACACGCCGTAAAACCAGAGGCGCCAAAATATCCTAAAAATATTTATAAAAAATTTCATAAGCGTCAAAAGTAATAATTTAGTCTAATAGACATTCCTATTTTTAAAAATACTTGTTGTTTGTTAGCTTAATCCCTATTTTATTGAGAACTTATAAAGCATTCTCAATACTTTCTCACTTCATTTCATAATGCAAAAACACACGAATTGATGTTTTATAATCGTCCTTAAAAGGGATATTAAATTGTATTAATTGTGTATTTTTGTGACTTAAATACAGCAAATGTCACGAATTTTAACTGGTGTTCAAAGTACTGGCACCCCCCATTTAGGAAATCTATTAGGGGCTATAATACCCGCCATAAAATTGGCAAACAATCCTAAAAACGATTCCTTTTTATTTATTGCAGACATGCATTCTTTAACACAAATTAAAGATGCAGATGTCTTAAAGTTAAACACTTACAGTACAGCTGCTGCTTGGATGGCTTTTGGATTAGACATTGATAAAACGGTTTTTTACCGTCAAAGCGATATCCCGCAAGTAACAGAATTAACCTGGTATTTAAGCTGTTTTTATCCTTATCAACGACTTACTTTAGCACACTCTTTTAAAGATAAAGCTGATAGATTAGAAGATGTTAATGCGGGTTTGTTTAATTATCCCATGTTAATGGCCGCCGATATTTTGTTGTATGACGCCGAAATTGTACCTGTTGGAAAAGACCAATTACAGCACCTCGAAATGACGCGTGATGCGGCTTCAAGGCTGAATCATAAAGTAGGCGAAACTTTAGTGTTACCAAAAGCGCAGGTTCAAGAAAATACCATGTATGTACCGGGTACCGATGGCGAAAAAATGAGTAAATCTAAAAATAACATTATCAATTTATTTTTACCCGATAAGCAATTGCGCAAGCAAATTATGCAAATTAAAACCGATTCAACACCTTTAGAAGAACCCAAAAATCCAGATACTTGTAACTTGTTTGCCCTGTATAAATTAGTAGCTTCTAATGAAGAAGTAGCAACCATGCGTACAAAATATTTTGCGGGAAATTATGGTTATGGTCATGCTAAACAAACCTTTTTTGAGTTGCTTATTTCAAAATTTAAAACAGAACGCGAACGCTATTGGTATTTTATGGAAAATCTTTCCGATATTGATAAAGCCCTAGCTTTAGGAGCCGCTAAAGCCAAGGCTGTAGCCGATGCTGTTTTAAAACGCACACGGGCAAAATTAGGGTATTAAAATTACTGCAATTATTTATTTTGTCATTAATTAAAAAAAAGGGATTTAAACATCTCTCATTTGAGGAATGAATCTTTCAACTGTACTATTAATAAATATCTAACATTCAGCTAATTAAATTTAGCTTATCTTTATTAGATATTTTGCTTTTGTAGAGGTTATCTTTTTATTATAACACATCTGAGATAATTATGTTGAGGCTAGATTATAATTATTATAATATTTTCATACATGCGCCTTAAACACAGTAAGATAAGCCCCTATAAGGTAGTTAGAATAATTAAATGTTTTTGTTTAGATTTAACGGCACAACAATGCAGTGAGCTATTAAATATAAACCGTAACACAGTTAACCGCTATTATTTAATATTTAGAAAAGCAATTTATAAACACCAACAATCTAAACAAGAAAGTTCTTTTGCTAAACAAAATTTTGGGCAGAGTATAAGCCAAAAAAGCCAACCAGAATTCCCAAAAAAAGAAGAAAAAAAAGTTTGGAAAAAATGGTATGTATGTGTTTTAAAAATAGAAAACCATATTTACACACGATTGATAAAAGACAAAATATTATCTGAACTAAGACATGATATGTTTTTTTTAGAATATGATTATGAGGCTGTTATTAATATTTCGCAAAATAAACTTATACGTATAAATAAAAACAAACCAGGTTCTGATAAGCAGCCCCCAAAACCAGAAGAAGTAGAACGTTTTTGGGGTTTTTCTAAGCAGCGACTTAATAAATTTAATGGTGTAAACAATTACTTTGATTTGCATTTAAAAGAATGCGAATGGCGTTGGAAAAAGGCGGTTTTAAACTTAGAAAAAGAATTAAAAAAACTAATTTTAACAGGTCTTTCTTATTTAATTTTAAATAACTATTTTTTTGAATCAAATTTAGCACAAATCTTATAGACTGATAATTTATTCTAGTCTAGGCTGTAATTTTATTTTTTATTTTATAACTTTGCAATAATAATATACTCTAACCTATCAACCTGAGCCTATTTTTATTTTAGACTTATATGACTTTATACGGCCCACATGATGTTGACAAGGGTTTTTCTAAAAAAAAATCGCCCGTAAGCAGCGCCTTGATTATAGCAGGGACGTTTTTTATTTTTTTATTGCATACGTATTTTTTCATACTAACCTAGAAAAACAATATATTTTTAAGACAGAAGCCTATACAAATATACACCTAAACCTGTTATATGCCCATTTAAAATTTGAAGAAAACTTGGGGGTTGAAGACCATAATTATACTTCAAATGATGACTTGAGTTTACAAAAAGTACAAGGCCTTTTAGTTAAACAAGCATCTAATAATTCCTGGGTTAACTATTTTACGACCGTGTTTAAAGACCATTATAAAATTGCCGTCCTTAAAAAAGGAACGGACAAACTTTTACAATTAACACAGCTTAAAGAAAAACCACAAAATACAGACATACTGTACAATAACATATACAGCGACTTAATAACAAAAGTTAAAGCCAATAATAATTACATAAAAAGCAAATATGTTATTCTGAAAAGAAAGCTTGTTTTTTTTGAATTTTTTTTAATCAGTTTAGTGTTGTTATACATTGTAATAACCTATGCTAAAATTAAAAAATACCGTAAATATAACCACACGCTTACGCAAAAGCAAAACGACCTTTTAGAAAGGCTTAAAGATGTTCAAAAAGTAGCCAAGGTGGGGTACTTTACTTATGATTATAAAATCGATCAATGGGAAAGCGATACGCAATCTATGGGCATTTTAGAGCTCTCGAAAACAAGAGGTAGTTTTGAAACATGGTTTGATAAGGTGCACCCTGATGATAAAGAAAAATTAGTAAATGCTGTTAAAAGAAGACAACAAAATTTTAAAGATGAAATAAAACTTGAATACAGATTTATTTTAAATAATGGTGCTATAAAATGGATACGGCATTGGTCTAGACCTTTAAGTTTTAATACAGATGGGCAAATAAAGACCTCTATAGGTGTGTTTCAAGATATTACTACGGCAAAAAAACATGAAGCAGATTTAATAAAACTAAATAAGGCCATAGACAACAGTCAAAACGAAGTCTTTATTTTTGATGCTGATAATTTTAGGTTTTCATATGTAAACCAAGGGGCTGTAAAAAATTTAGGCTATTCTATAGAAGTACTCAAAGAATTAACACCATTTGATATTAAACCTGAATTTAGCCAAGAGCAGTTCTTAAAATTATTAGAGCCCCTGTTAAACAACAAAACAGATAAATTACAATTTGAAACCGTTCATAAACGTAAAGATAAATCAACTTATCCTGTTGAAGTTAATTTGACCAAATTTATTACAGATACTAAACCACAGTTTTTGGCTATTGTCACAGATCTTACCCAACGTAAAAAAGAAGAGAAAAAGCGTTTAGAAGAGATAGAAACGAGCAATCATTTTTTACAAGAGTCTCAAGCCATTGCTTTACTGGGTTATTACACTTATAATTTTAGGACCAAACATTGGGTATCCTCAAAAATTATAACCGATTTAATAGGCTTAGAAACAGCGGAGGGAAGTTTACAATCATGGATAGATATAATACATCCAGAAGACAAATCAATATTAGTCAATGTTTTATCAGAGAGACAGAAAGACTACACAACTTCCTTAAATGTGATGTATAGAATAGTTAATCCTAAAGATGGTTCAACTCATTGGATACACCATATAGCAAAACAATTAAAAAAAGACAGTAATAATATTTTGTTGCCCACTCTTGGCGTTATTCAAGATGTTACGGCACAAATAGAAGTACTAGATAAATTAAAAACCTCAGAAAAAAGATGGCAATTTGCCCTAGAAGGAACTAACGATGGCCTTTGGGATTTAAATTTCGTGACTAATGAAGCGTACTATTCTGATAGATGGAAAGAAATGTTGGGTTATAAACCCGATGAACTTGAAAATAAGGAAGAGACTTGGAAAAAATTGGTGCATCCAGATGATTTGGAACGGGTTAATGCCTTAGCACAATTACATTATGAGAGAAAAACATCCTATTATAGCTCAGAATACCGTATGAGGTGCAAAGACAATACTTATAAATGGATATTAGACAGGGCTAAAGTTACCGAGCGCGATTCGGAAGGGAATCCTCTTAGAATAATAGGCGTCCATACAGATATTACTGAACGCAAACATGAAGAGCAGGTTAAGGAAGTGATTTATAAAATTACTACATATGCTCAAAAAACACCCAAACTTAAAGACTTACTTCCATTTATTAAGGAAAGTTTAAGCACAATAATTGATACTACAAATTTTTATGTAGCTCTTTATGATCGTAAATTACAGCTTTTTTCAACTCCATATATAATTGATACAAAAATTATAAAAAAAAGCGGGAAACAATTTAACTTCTCTAAAGAAAACTCTTTTTCGGAATATATCATAGATACCAAAAAACCATTTTTATCAACCAGTAGTTTTGAAAAAGGACTTATTAAAAAAGGAATAGTTGAAGAAACCGGTCTTAAATCTAAATGTTGGTTGGGCGTTCCTTTATTGATAGAAAAAGAGGCCATTGGTGTAATGGTGATACAAAGCTATACTGATGAGAATAAATATAAACAGAATGATGTTTTTTTATTAGAATTTATAGCCTCTAATATAAGCCAGGCTATTAAACAATCTAAAGATTTCGAAAAAATACACTTATTAAACCAAGCCTTAGAGCAAAGCCCCGACACTGTTATGATAACCGATATTAAAGGAGAAATAGAATATGTAAATCCGGCTTTTACAAAACACTATGGCTTTTCTTATGAAGAAGCTGTCGGTCAAACCCCACGTATTATAAATTCAGGCACACAAACAGAAGACTTCTATAAAGCTATGTGGGAAACCATACAAAAAGGCCATGTGTGGGAAAAAGAAATTATTAACAAAGCAAAAGATGGCACAGAGCTCTTGGTTATTTTAACAATAGTTCCTGTAAAGAATAAAGCGGGTGAGATTATACATTTTATTGGCACCGAAAAAAATATCACTGAAAAACGTCAGTTAGAACGCCAATTTTTAAATGCGCTCATAGAAGCACAAGAAACAGAAAAACAAAGTTTTGGTGAGGAGCTACACGACGGTATCAGCCAAGTTTTGGCAGTACAAGCCATATATATTGATTTAATACTTAAACAAAACAAAAACCGTAAAGACAATGCTTTAGAACATCTTGATAAAGTAAAAGAATTCAATACCAGAGCTATTAACGATACGCGAAATATAGCCCATGGCCTTATGTCTAAACAATTAAAAGAAGAAGGCTTAATAAAAGCTGTTGAACAGATTTGTGAAGATTACAATTTTTCAAGAGATATTGTCTTTTCTTTTAAACACAGTAATTTAAAAAGTAAAGAACTTTCTTATGATATTAAGACAAATATTTTCAGAATCGTTCAAGAAATCACCACCAATATAACACGTCACTCTACAGCTACAATAGCCTCAGTGGTATTTACAAAGACAGCAACAAACATGTTAAAAATTACCATTAAAGACAATGGTGTGGGGATTGATTTAGAAAAATTAGAACGCGAAAATAAAGGAGCGGGGCTTAAAAATATAGAACGGCGTGTAACTTTACTAAACGGTAAAATGACTTTAGACACGGCGCCAAATAAAGGAACATGTTATACAATAACCGTCCCACTTGATAAAACCACAAAATTAAGGCGAAATAGTTAAAGTTTCTTTGACAATATAACTACAGTAATTTATTGAAAACGCTATATGTTAACTGTTACCCCCTTGTAAAATAAGCATTTATTTTATTTTTTGTAAATTGTTGGCTTATTAACTTTAAATCTAACTAATATGTTTACAAAATCTCATTTATTAGGAACCCTTGGTGGGTTTGTAGTATTGTTTTTAGGTGGCTGGGTATTTTACGATATGCTAGCGGCCGACTTTTACGCTGCGCACACTTCTCAAGCTGCTGCAGCTCTTATGAGGGGCGAAGACACAAATTTACTTTTAGTGGCGCTGGGCAGTTTAGTACAAGCTTGTGTTATGGCAGCTCTTTACGGCAAATTAGCCGACAAGGACAATGGTCTTAAATTTGGCGCTTTCTTTGGCCTTTTTGTAGGCTTTGGCATTGGCTTGTTAAATTACGGTCTTATGGACTTTATGGATATGACTGGCGCCTTAGTTGACTTTGTTTGGAGTATTGTTTTCTATGCTATTACAGGATGGGTAATGGCTACGGTTTATAACAAATTTGCAGATTAAGAGCAACTTTTAAAATTTAAAAGTGCCCTGAAGTATCATACTTCAGGGCGCTTTCTTTATAAGATACATGCTACTTGTTATTATTTTTCACTTTAAATTCAAAAACATCTGGTCTGGCGTAATGCCCAACAACATCAAACATGCGTTTCGCAGCGATTATCTCAGAAAGATCAATATCAGCATATAAAATATCTTCTTTAGCTTCTAAAGGCCCCGCAAGAATTTTTCCATTTGGCGCAATGATGCAACTGTTCCCTACATTAATCCATTCACGCCCATCTGGATAAAGGTTTTTAAAATCGTATTCTTTTGGTATATCATCAATTCTTAAAGCCATACAAGAATTAATGACAAATAAACCACCTTCTCTTGCAATATGTTGGACAGATTGTAGCCAATTCGGACTCTTGTCCCAAGTAGGCGTAGCTAGTATTTGAGCCCCAGCTTCATAAATGGCCGTTCTTGCAAGTGGCATAAAGTTTTCCCAACAAATAAGGCCTGCTATTTTTCCAGCACTCGTGTCATATGAGTTTAATGAACTGCCATCACCTTGTGCCCATATTAGCCGCTCGCCGCCAGTTGGCATTAGTTTTCTGTGTTTTCCAATTATAACACCTAAATCATTAATGAAAAGTAAGCTATTATAAAGGCTGGTGTTGCTAGATTCAGAATTGCGTTCGTTCATCCCTATAATTACATTTATGCCTCCCTTTTTTGCGGCTTTACAAAGTTTATCTGTAGCATCATCTGGTACAGAAACAGCATTTTCTACCAATTTGATGTAAAGCTTATTTAATGCGGCACCTTTACTATTGGCAATTAGCCAAACCCAATCGGGATAACCAGAGATAAAAACTTCTGGAAACACGATTAATTTAGCGCCTTTTTTACCAGCTTCTAAAATGGCTTTGCAAGCTTTAGCTACTGTTTTTTCTTTGTTTAAAAAAACGGGTGTTAATTGGGCCGCAGCTACTTTTATAGTTTTAGACATAATAGGAAATTTTAATTAAAAAGTTAGTAGTTTCAGACAAATATAAACTTTTTTGAGAATTGGTTTTTAGTAAATTAAGAAATGTCATTGCCTTTTACGTTTTGCGAAGGACGACTAAAAGGAGGATTGTGGCCTGCCCGTACCGTTACGGTACGTTCGGGCGGGCAATCTCTTCATTCAAACTTCAAACTAAATTGATACGATGACTCCAAAGTCATCGTATCAATACTAAACAAGTCAGGGCTTCACTTTGAGTGAAACCCTGACTAATATGTAAATCCTAACTATATTTTCTATTGTTCCAAAAATGGATAACGGTAATCTGTTGGCGGTACAAAAGTTTCTTTTATAGTGCGGTTAGAAACCCATCGTAACAAGTTCCAAACAGAACCTGCTTTGTCGTTTGTGCCAGAGCCTCTAGCGCCGCCAAAAGGTTGTTGGCCTACAACAGCTCCTGTAGGTTTGTCGTTTATATAGAAATTACCTGCGGCATTTTCTAAAGCATTGGTAGCGTAATCTAATACATAACGATCTTGACTAAAAATACCCCCTGTTAAAGCGTATTCAGATGTTTTATCTAAAGTTATTAAGCTTTCTTTCCAATCCTTATCGTCATATACATAAATGGTTAAAACGGGGCCAAATAATTCGGTACACATTGTTTTATAATCAGCTTTTTTGGCTAAAATAACGGTAGGTTCAATAAAGTAGCCTTTTGAATTGTCATAGTCACCGCCCATAATAACTTCGGCGTCAGCATCAGCTTTAGCTTGGTCAATAAATTTAGAGAGTTTGTTAAAAGCACGATCGTCTATAACGGCATTTATAAAGTTAGACGTGTCGTCCGGCGTACCCATTTTCATCGATTTTAAATCGGCTTCTAAAAAGGCTCTTACTTCTGCCCAACGGCTTTGTGGAATATAAGCGCGCGAAGCCGCAGAACATTTTTGACCTTGGTATTCAAACGCCCCTCTAGACAAGGCCGTAGCCACTTGTTTGGGATGCGCTGTGTTGTGCATCCACACAAAATCTTTACCGCCAGTTTCGCCCACAATACGGGGATAACTGATATATTTTGATACATTTTCGCCAATCAATTTCCAAAAACTTTGAAAAACCGGTGTTGATCCTGTAAAGTGAATACCTGCAAAATATTTACTGTTTAAAAGCACATCGGTAATATCGGCCGAAGGACCGGTAACCATATTTATAACACCATCTGGCAAACCGGCTTCTTTAAACAATTCCATAATTACTTGTGCAGAATACACTTGAGAACGGGCGGGTTTCCAAACCACAACATTACCCATTAAAGCAGGTGAAGCTGGTAAATTAGCCGCTATAGAAGTAAAATTAAATGGGGTTATAGCATATACAAAACCTTCTAAGGCACGGTATTCCATACGGTTCCAAATACCCGCAGAAGATTGGGGTTGATTGCTGTAAATCTCAGTCATAAATTGCACATTGAATCTAAAGAAATCTATTAACTCACAAGCCGCATCAATTTCGGCTTGAAAGACATTTTTAGATTGCGCAATCATAGTAGCGACATTCATTCTGGCGCGAAAAGGGCCTGCTAATA
>CAZGZH010000005.1:0-16484 GCA_964529645.1 uncultured Flavobacteriaceae bacterium | reverse complement strand
CCATTTCGTTGTTTAAAAAGAAACCGCCTTCAGAGACAAAAACTTTTGAGCCGAAAGCCCCGTTTAAAGTGGTTGTTACGGCCACGGCATTACCGTCTTTATCTACAATAGAGTAGTGGGTGGTTTCATCACTTTCGTAGCCTACAATATTACCATGAGCTACATCGGCAGAAGAGGTGGCTTTAGCCCAAGAGAAATCGGCCATGCGGCGTTGTGTGTATTGTGCAGAAATTAGAGTGTCTAAGGGTATTTTGACAAAATCGGGGTCGCCTAAATAGAAAGACCTATCGGCAAATGCTCTGCGTTCTGCTTCTGTGATTAACTGTATGGCTTTAACCGAATTGTGTCCGTACGAAGCTATGTCATAAGGCTCAATGGCTTTAAATATTTGAGCATCGCAAATACCGCCACTTGACGGCGGTGACATAGAAATAACTTTTAAATCTTTATAAGTAAAAACAACAGGTTTACGCCATTGTGCTTTGTACAAAGCCAAATCTTCTTTGGTGATAATACCGCCCAATTTTTTGACGTAATTAACCAACATATCGGCTGTTTTACCTTTGTAAAATTCGGCTTCACCGTTGTCTCGGAGACGCTCTAAAGTCTCGGCTAATTTGACGTACTTAATGGTATCGCCTTCGTGCCATTCTTTATCTAGATAGATGGTACGCTTGTTAGCTTTGCTAAAAAGTTTACCATATTTTTTCATACTTCTGGCTTGTTTTTTAGTGACAACTACGCCACGTTTAGCCAAATCTATAGCAGGCTGAATGAGTTTTGAAAAGGGGAGCGACCCAAACTTTTCATGTACTCTAAAAAGCCCCGCAATAGAGCCAGGCACCCCCACAGACATAGCGCCTAAAGTACTTTTACCTTTTATAACATTGCCGTCCTTATCGAGATACATGTTTTTAGAAGCCGCTAAAGGGGCTTTTTCACGGAAATCTAAAGCACCTGTTTTACCCTCTTTTGTACGATATACCATAAAACCACCACCGCCAATATTACCCGCAAAAGGATACGAAACAGCCAACGCTAAATGTGTGGCAATCATGGCATCGAAAGCATTACCCCCTTGTTTGAGAATTGCGACACCAATTTTTGAAGATTCTGGACGGGCACATACAACCATGGCGTTTTTTGTAACCAACCCGCGTTGAATTGTGCTTGTAGATTTTTTATCAGTTTTAGTACATTGAAAAATAGTTAAAAGACTAAAAATGAGCAGGGTTAATTTTTTCATTTATATAGGATTAAGATTACGGAATTGTTTTTATTTTTTCGGCAGAAAAGGTACGTAAATTTTCGAAAAAGCTTGTGAAATCAGATTCAAAATCGTTGTAGTGTAATTTTAAATCGGCTATAGCCAAGTGCATTTGTGATTTATTTTTAGTGCGTTTATTCATGCCAATGAGTGTTTTTTCTATGCCGTCAAAGCCAGCATAGCTTAACAGCCAATTTTCTTTTATTAAATAGGCCATAAATTGTATTACAGAATGTGGTAAAAGTGTTTTGTTTTTTTGAAGTAATGTATAAAACCTTTTTGAATAATCTTCTAAGGGAACTTTGTGGTAATTACGCCAGTTTTTTGCTAAAAAATGATCGTAAAAAATATCTATAATAATGCCATTGTAGTGTCTATATCTCTTGTGTAAGCGGTGTTTACTTTGTTTAACAACATGATGGGCATCTGTATAAGTATCAATTTGTCGGTGTAAAAATATACCCTTTTGAATGGATATAGGGAGATGCGTAAAGCGATTTGCTTTGATAAAGTCGGCAATAAAATTGCCAATTTGTAAATCGGGGTTGTCGCCAGACAAATATAAATGTGCCAGAAAATTCACAAAGTGAAGGTATAAAAAAAGTCCGCTTTAAAAAAGCGGACTTTTTATTTTAATGATACGATGACTCAAAGTCATCGTATCAATAGTCTTATTTATTAAGTTTAACTATTAAGCATTACTGGCATTACAAGCATGGTAATGGTTTCGCCTGCGTCTAAATCGTCAAGAGGTGTTAAGATACCAGCGCGATTGGGTAAAGACATCTCGAGCATAATATTTTCTGAGTTTAAATTACTCAACATTTCTAAAAGGAAGCGAGAATTAAAGCCAATCTCCATATCGTTTCCTTCATAACTACACATGAGGCGCTCGTTGGCTTTGTTAGAATAGTCAAGATCTTCGGCAGAGATATTGAGCTCTGTACCTGCCATTTTTAAACGTATTTGATGTGTTGTTTTACTAGAAAATATAGATACACGTCTTACAGAATTTAATATAGCATTGCGGTCTAAAGTTAGTTTATTTGGATTTTCTTTAGGAATAACGGCGTCGTAATTAGGGTATTTACCATCAATTAAACGACAAATTAAAACCATATTATTGAAAGTAAACTTGGCATTGGCGTCATTGTATTCTACAGTCACTTCATCTTCATCTACATTTGATAGAATATTTTTTAAAATTGTCAATGGTTTTTTGGGCATAATAAATTCAGCCGATTCGCTAGCCGAAATATCAGAGCGTTCGTATTTTACCAATTTATGCGCATCTGTGGCTACAAAAGTCAAGCCTTCTGGACTAAATTGAAAAAAGACACCACTCATAACGGGACGCAAATCGTCATTACCAGCGGCAAAAATTGTCTTGTTAATGGCTGTTGCTAAAATACCACCAGCCAATTTTAAAGTACTGGGTGCATCTAAACTCACTGCTTTTGGAAACTCTTCACCATCGGCGAAAGCCAAAGCATATTTACCACTTTCTGAACTGATTTCAATGGTATTATTATCGGCTACAATAAAAGTTAAGGGTTGCTCTGGAAAAGTTTTTAAGGTGTCTAGTAACAATTTTGCGGGAACTGCAATGGCACCACTTTCGTCTGTATCTACATCTAAGCTGGCACTCATGGTAGTTTCTAAATCAGACGCCGATATTTTTAAGGTATTGTCTGATAATTCAAACAAAAAATTATCTAAAATAGGCAAGGTATTGTTGCTGTTTATAACACCACCCAACACTTGAAGTTGCTTAAAAAGTTGCGAACTAGATACTATAAATTTCATTGAAAAAAATTATTAAGTTTAAAACACAAATATATCATATTTAATGCTACGGCGCAAAATTAACCTAAAAGAAAAGAGGAATTTAGTTAAGCTTTTGTTAAGATTGTAAAATAAAAACACTCTGTATCATAAAATATTTAGATTTGTTACACTTACTAACTACCGCTTAATAATGACAAAATACTTTTCCACACTATTAATTGTGCTTGTAATGCCTTTTTTTGTGGTGGCGCAATTACCTTTAAAACCCACTTCTGGCGACATTCATACTGCCATTAAAAAGCTCAATTTTTTAGGCTCTGTATTGTATGTGGCGGCGCATCCAGATGACGAAAATACACGACTGATAAACTTTTTATCAAATGAAGTTTATGCCAATACAGCTTACTTGGCTATGACACGTGGCGATGGTGGCCAAAATCTTATTGGTAAAGAAATTAGAGAAGGCTTAGGAGTCATAAGAACGCAAGAATTACTCGCTGCAAGACGTATTGATGGGGCACATCAATTTTTTACACGTGCCAACGATTTTGGCTATTCTAAAAACCCAAAAGAAACCTTTAATATTTGGGGTAAACAAAATGTTTTAAATGACGTTGTTTGGGTGATACGCAATTTTAAACCAGATGTAATTATAAACCGCTTTAATGTGGCTTCGGCTGGGCGTACCCACGGCCATCATACAGCTTCGGCTATTTTGGCTTTAGAGGCTTTTGATAAAGCGGCTGATAAAAATGTTTTTCCACAACAATTAAAAAGTGTCAGTATCTGGCAACCCAAACGCTTATTTTTTAATACACACTGGCGTTTTTATGGGAGTCGTGAAAAGTTTAAACAAGCCGATAAAACAAATTTATACAATGTAGATGTAGGTGTTTTTTATCCCCTTAAAGGAAAATCTAACAACGAGTTAGCCGCAGAAGCACGCACTATGCATAAATCACAAGGATTTGGTTCAACAGGCGTACGTGGCAGTTCTGTAGAATATTTAGAATGGCTTAAAGGCAGTAAACCCTCTAATAAACACAATATTTTTGAGGGCATAAACACCACTTGGACACGTGTAAAAAATGGCAAACCTATTGGCGATTTGGTTTCTGAAGTGGGTGCTGAATTTGATTTTGTTCATCCAGAAAAGAGCTTGCCAAACCTTATTAAAATCCATAAACTCATCTCTAATTTACCTAATGGTTATTGGAAAAAATTAAAATTAAAGGAAGTCACTAAAATTATTCAGGCTTGCGCCGGATTGTATTTAGAAGCTACAGCTTCAGATTTTTACGCGCCAACTAATTCTAAGATTGATTTAAAAATTGAAGCTATAAGCAGAAGTAAAGCATCTGTAGTTTTAAGAACAATTGGTGTAAAAGGGGAAGCGGTTTTGCTAAATCCAAATCAAGACTTAGCTTTTAATAAAGTCTTTAATTTTAAACAACAATATACTATTCCAGCTCAAGCACCTTACAGCACAGCTTATTGGCTCAATAAAAAATCGGGTTTAGGACTTTATAATGTTCAAAACAAAAACTTAATTGGTTTAGCCGAAACACCTCCTGCTATAACTTTAAAATATACTGTAAGTGTAAATGGTTATAGTTTAGAAATGTTTAGTGACGTGGTTTATAAAAAGACTGATCCAGTAAGAGGAGAGGTCTATCGCCGATTCGAAATTACCCCACCCGTTTTTGCCAATATTGCCGAAGCCGTTTATATTTTTTCTGATGTAAAACCTAAAAATATAACTGTAAAAGTTAAAGCAGGAAAAGCTAATTTAAAAGGGACTTTGAAGCTAGGTTTAAAACAAGGATGGCAAGCAACTCCTAATAGTATCCCCTTTGAAATAGCTGAAAAAGATTCTGAAAAAGAATTCACTTTTAAAGTGACATCACCACAAAACGAAAAAGTAATAAGTGTTAAGCCTATTGTTACTTTGCAAGATGGTAAAACATATAGCAATGCTTATCAAGATATTAGCTATAATCATATTCCTGCTCAGTTGTTAACTGGTGCAAAATATGCCAAATTTGTACGATTACCCATTAAACGAAAAGGACAAAATATTGCCTATATTATGGGAGCCGGAGATGCTATTCCAAGTAGTTTACAACAGATAGGTTATAATGTTATGGTATTAAAAAACGACGCTATAACTACTAAAAATCTGGCACATTTTAACGCTGTTATTGTAGGCGTTCGTGCTTATAATATAATATCAACGAAAATCTAAAATATAAGCAAGGTATATTACATAATTATGTGGCTAATGGTGGTACAATGATTGTGCAATATAATACCAGCTTTAGATTAAAAGTAGAACAAGTGGCGCCTTATCCTTTAACGCTTTCACGAGACAGAGTAACCCTAGAAGATGCCAAGGTAACTGTTTTGAATCCTGATAGTGAAGTGCTTAATTACCCCAATAAAATAAATGCTCATGATTTTGACGGGTGGGTACAAGAGCGGGGTTTATATTTTCCCAATAAATGGGATGCGCATTTTGAACCTATTTTAAGTATGCAAGACCTGGGTGAAACCCCAAAAAAAGGAAGCCTTTTAGTGGCTAAATACAAAAAAGGCTATTTTATTTATACAGGCTTGTCCTTTTTTAGAGAATTACCTGCAGGTGTACCAGGCGCTTATAAATTGTTTACCAACCTAATTTCTATCGGAAAAAACAAAAAAGAGCAAACTATAAAAAACTAACTATTATGTCACAAGATTCTTCACAAAATTTTAAAAAATGGTATATCATAATAGCGATAGCTAACGTGCTTTATATTATCGTTTTTTATGTATTAATGCGTTTATTCTCTTAAATTATGCAAATATTAGATTGGATAGTTCTTATTGCAACATTGACTTTTATAGTAGTTTATGGCGCTTATAAAACACGTGGAAGTCAAAATGTAGACGATTTTATAAAAGGAGGTAATAAAGACAAATGGTGGACAATTGGGCTCTCTGTTATGGCTACACAAGCTAGTGCCATAACATTTCTATCAACACCCGGACAAGCCTATAATAGTGGGATGGGTTTTGTGCAATTTTACTTTGGATTGCCCATTGCTATGATTATAATTTGTATCGTTTTTATTCCGCTTTACAGCCGCTTAAAAGTGTATACAGCTTATGAGTTTTTAGAATCTCGTTTCGACTTAAAAACACGTAGTTTGGCAGCCATTTTATTTTTAGTTCAGCGTGGTTTATCTGCTGGCATTACCATTTTTGCGCCAGCCATTATTTTATCGGCTGTGTTAGGTTGGAACCTCTTAACTTTAAATGTAACTATAGGTGTTTTAGTTATAATTTATACTGTATCTGGTGGCACTAAAGCCGTAAGTGTGACACAAAAGCAACAGATGGCTATTATTTTCGCTGGGATGTTTACAGCATTTTTTCTTATCATTAATTATTTACCTCAAGATATTAGTTTTACCAAAGCCCTTAAAATTGCTGGGGCGAGTGGTAAGATGAAAATTCTTGATTTTTCATTTGATTTAAACAATCGCTATACTGTTTGGACAGGTATTTTAGGAGGGACATTTTTAATGCTGTCCTATTTTGGTACAGACCAAAGTCAGGTACAGCGTTATTTATCTGGAAAATCTGTAAGAGAAAGTCAATTAGGTTTACTTTTCAATGGTTTATTAAAAGTACCTATGCAATTTTTTATATTGTTGGTAGGGGTAATGGTTTTTGTGTTTTATCAATTTAATCCTACACCACTTAATTTTAATCCGGCAGCGACAGAAGCAGTTCATAATTCAGCTTATGCCAATGATTATAAAGCTTTAGAAAATACACATCAAAATATTGAAAATGAGCGTAAAACATTACAATATAAAATTGCGCAAAATCCACAAAACACAACGGTCGTAAATCGTGTTCAAGCACTTAATAAAGCCGATTTAGAAAACAGGCAAGCCGCGCGAAAACTCATTGCTAAAGCGGACAAAAATGTAGAAACAAATGATAAAGATTATGTCTTTTTACATTTTATATTAAACAATTTGCCGCGCGGTTTAATCGGTTTATTGTTGGCGGTTATTTTATCGGCTGCCATGTCATCTACGGCCTCAGAACTCAACGCTTTGGCTTCTACAACAGCACTTGATTTATATAAACGGAATATTAAATCACCAAAATCCGACAAGCATTATGTAAATGCTACAAAAGGTTTTACCATAATGTGGGGGCTCATAGCCATCGGTGTGGCTTCTGTAGCTAATTTGTTTGATAATTTAATTCAGCTCGTCAATATTATAGGCTCTATATTTTATGGCAATGTATTGGGTATTTTCTTATTGGCCTTTTTTATAAAATATGTAAAAGGACATGCGGTTTTTATAGCGGCCCTTATCACACAAGTAATCATAATTGTTGTGTGGTATTTGGATATTTTTCCATACCTCTGGCTCAATCTTTTAGGTTGTACTTTGGTAATGTTGATTGCAGTTTTGTTACAGCTATTTACAAGAGGGAAAGAGAAGATTGCATTAAATTAATCTAAATGATTCTTTATATTTTCGTCAGTTTGAGTTCCTTAAACTTGTTTTAAGGAGTATCGAAAACAAGAAAATTATACTTGTATTACTTCTCGATACTATCTCGAACAGGTTTCGAGATAACTCGAAGTGACGTAAAAAATTGGTTTAAATTAAAGTATCGGCAATTTCTTCAATTTCTTTAAGAAGCGCTTTAATATGTTTGGCTTCTGTTTGATTATTCATAACAGCAATTCTTAAATAGCGTTTACTTTTTACAGTAGTTGTCGTTATGTAAAAATTGCCTTTTTTAACCAATTCGTTGCGCAAGTCTAATTGCAAAGCGTCATTATTTAAAAAGGCTTTGTGCCTAAAACACAAAATATTTGATTGTGGTACGAAAGGGCACTCAAAATTATCATGTGCTACAATGAGTTTGTGAAAAGCCAAAGTTTTATCGTAACTAGCTTCAAGATCAGCCGCCAAACCTTTTTCACCTTTATAGGCAATGGCCATAAAAGCTTTGGTACCTAAAGGTGCTTTTGTACATTCAATGGCTTTATCTATTAAATCAAAACCAATATCTTCTTTTTCAAAAAAGAGATAGTCGCCTTTTTGTTTAAAAGTCTGATTTAAATGTTTGTAATCTTTAAATAAGACAGCTGCGCTTAAAGCGGAGGTTTGCAGCATTTTATGCGCATCCCAAACCAAAGAATCGGCTAAATGAACCCCTTTTAATAAATTCTTTTTTGTATCAGACAATAATGCTGAGGCGCCATGTGCCCCATCAATATGTAACCATAAATGATGCTTATTACAAAAAATACCAATTGCTTCAAGAGGGTCATAAAGACCAGTAGCTGTGGCACAGGCATTGGCCACAAGCGCCATAATTTTCTTACCTTCTTTTATTGTTTTGAAATAGGTTTCTTCTAAACTTTTAGGGAGAAGGACTTCATTTTCGTCGGTTTCTATACTTATAACCTTGTCATAACCAATGCCCATAATAGCGAGCGATTTAGCTACTGAATAATGGGCATTTTGAGGTGCTAAAACAACGAGATTATTTGTATTACCATTAGACCACGCCTGCGTATCACATTGCGCTCTGGCGGCTAATAAAGCTGTGAGATTTGCCATAGACCCCCCATGGGTTAAAATGCCTGCTCCTTTGCATATTTCTAAATTTGTCTCAATATAAGAGGATGCTTTAAACCAACCAATTTTGTCGAGCATCCAATTAACAACAACCTTTTCAAGCGTTGCGGCGGCAGGCCCCATTTCGTAAATAGCCATAGGGTTATTGATGGCGCCGTGAATGTAATCAGCAAAACTAGAAGCCATATTGGGTGCAGAAACTTGGTGTCCTAAAAAATGGGGATGGTGTAAATGTTGTGTGTTCTCTAAATAATTTTTAAGAAATGAGGGGAATCCGTCTCCTAAAATATTGCCATTTTTTATAAGCGCTTCTAAGTTTAAATCGCCTGCAATTTTTTGAGGTGTATTTTGTTTAAGGGTTTGTAATTGCCCATTCTTACTGTCTTTTAAATAATTATCTAATTGTTCTGTAACAATGTGAGCTGTTTTTTTAAAAGAATTGTCGTTTGGCATTTTATATATGGGTGTATGTGTACTTTCTGTAATAATTGAATCCCAATCCAAAAAGTAACAATATAATTAAGGGTGCTAAAACATTTAAAATTTTCCAATAACCAGCTTCTGCAATAACTTTATTTTTATCCAAAAAGCGTAGTTTAATGGATTTTGACCTTAGTTTTAAAAGTCCTTTATTATTCAATAAATAATTGACAGTGTTTACTAAAAATTCTTTGTTGCCAAAATGTTCTCCTGTTAGATAATTGGTATTTAAATCTATGGGCTTGTTTTGATACACTTGATTGGCAATAATATCACCATCAGAAATTATGAGCATGGCATTTGGAGGACTAGCGTCTTTCGTGTTTTTAATTATAAAAGGCTTGACACGGTCTTTGTAAGCCGATTTAAAAGTACCCTCTAACAAAACACCCAGTATTTGTGATCCTTGCTTAAATGCTGCGTTATTTTTAGAATTAATTTCGCTGAGACTTATCAATCTTGGAGCGCCTATTTTTTTACTCAACAACGAACTTCTCAATAAAACTGTTTTAGAAATACCATTTTTTAAGGTGTCCATAGCGGTTGTGAATTTTAACTGAACCGGATTTGTATTTTTTGTAATAAGATGTTCATTGCGACTTGTAATAAGTGGATAATAAGGCCAATCGAAATTTTGAAACTGAGT
Organism: uncultured Flavobacteriaceae bacterium; assembly: GCA_964529645.1. Lineage (GTDB taxonomy): Bacteria > Bacteroidota > Bacteroidia > Flavobacteriales > Flavobacteriaceae > CG1-02-35-72. The sequence continues at coordinate 6,643 of CAZGZH010000005.1, read as the reverse complement.
TTTATTCCCAATTATACCAGCCGCTAGTCGGATTTTAGCACTGTATAAATCGGCTACTAAATCGTAATTAACACGCACACCATAACTAAACAACAAGTCAGTTAAATTTAGAGATCTTGGGTAAGCCAGCATTTCACCTTGCTGTGTGTTTAAACTGTCTAAATCGGCTTGCACATTGTCTATCAGCCACATTAATTTGCCATTGTTCATAGCGTATTGATCGAGTGTGAATTTTTCTGCTTCTGTAAATGCAATAGTTGGTTTGGCTATGATTGCCAAATCGAATTGTTGTAATTCTTGTAACGTTTTTTGCGGATTTGTGGCGACAGAATCAAGTGTGAAGCGCGCTAAATTATAGCTACCAGATAAACTCCTTAAAAAACTGTTTAAATAAATATCGTTAAGTTCGCCATTTCCTTTAAGGACGGCTATAGATTGTTTTTTACTTTTTGTAATTTTTGACAAAGCGTTTGTAAAAGCATATTCTAATTTAGAGATAGCTTCCTTTATTTGTTGATTTTGTGTCGCGCTTTGCGAATTGGTTAAAAGATTGACTTTTTCTTCTTTGTTATTATAACTGATAAGCGCCCACGGAAAAATAACTTTTTCTGAAATAGAGCCTTTTTCTTGAATCGTCAATCGGCTTGGCGTTAAGCCTTTTTTTATGAGTTTTTGCGTCAAATATTTACTTGAAAGCGGATTTATAAACCTAAAGACTATCTTGTTATTTACCGATTTAAATTCTTTTAATAGTTGACGTGTTTCTGTTTCGAGACGCTTAAAATCTGAAGGGAAATCGCCTTCTAGATAAATTTGAATGCTTATAGATTTATTTATTTTATCTAATAAGTCATTTGTAGTTTTAGATAAACTATAGCGTTTGTCTTGGGTTAAATCGAATCTGTGATAATAACTTTTACTCACAAAATTGAGTATCAGTAAAACGATGAGAACTCTTAAACTGTATTTTAAAATAGTTTTCATTGTCTTTCAATAATTTTATGTGAAACCAATAAAAACAAGATACTTACACTTAAAAAGTAAATAATATCGCGGGTGTCTATAAGACCTCTGGCGAGGCTGTTATAGTGAAATTTCATCCCTAAATATGCCCAATTATAATCATTTGAGTTGAGCTTACCCAAAGCTTCAAATCCGTAAAATAAAATAAAGCAAATAATGACGGCTAATAAAAACGCCACAATTTGATTTTTACTTATCAGTGACGCAAATATGCCTATAGCTGTATAACTTGAGGCAATTAAAAAGAGCCCTAAATAGGCGCCTAGAATAGGGCCCAAATCTATATTGCCAACAGGGTTTGACAAATAATTTATACTGTAAATGTAAATTATTGTAGGTAGTAGCGCTAAAACAATTAAGACAAAACTACCTAAATATTTACCTAAGAGTATTTGCCAATTAGTAAGTGGTTTCGATTTTAATATTTCTATAGTTCCTGTCGCTTTTTCATCTACAAAACTGCGCATTGTTATGGCTGGAATTATAAAAAAGAACAACCAAGGACTGATTTCAAAAAAACCATTTAAATCGGCAAAACCACTATTTAAAATATTATAATCAGATTTAAAGATCCACAATAATAAACCATTAGCTAATAAAAAAAGACCTATAACCAAATAGCCAATCGCCGAAGCGAAAAAGGTGAGAAGTTCTTTTTTTAAAATACTAAACATTATTTGAGATTTATTTTAGACTTACCACTTTATCAACGCTCCAAGCTTGCGGTTTATTTTGAAAAAGGACTTTTGTTTGAGACCATACTTCTATAAAAAGAGTAGAAGTACGGTAATTTTCTAAAGCGGCTTCATCCTCCCAATAACTGTAAGTAAAAAATATATTGGGTACATTTTTATCGCGATACAATTCTAAAAATGAACACCCTTTAAAAGCACGAATCTCAGATTTATTTTTATCAAAAATATCTAAAAAAGCCGTTATATTTTTAGGGTTAAAATCCATTTTAACTATTCTTACAAACATAAATTAATAAAATTTAATATTGATAATATCTCTATATTTTAGACCGAGTAATCCGGCAGCACCGCCCACAGTTTGTAAATTACTGCGGTAAATGGCAATTTCTAAATAGCCACAAGAATTGTATAAAGCCAATCTTTTACCATCGTCTTGACGTTGTTCTTTAGGAATTGTAAAATCTACAATATCGCTGTATTTGTTATGTATTTTAGTAAAGGTGTAGCCTCTGGCACTCACTTCAAAAGGACGGTCTTTACCAATACTTTGAATCATTGTTTTGGTGATGTTTGTAACCAAATTGCCATAATTGTCTATGTAAATTACGTGTCCTTTTATAGCGTTGTTTTCTTTGCTGATTAGAGGACTCAATTCTATTGTTTTTTTAAAGTCGCTTATAGGTTTACCAATAACGTCTAATGTGCCCCCTCTGGCTATGTGCGTGGCTACTTTTACAAAAATATCTAAAACAGGAAAGCTTGTAGGTAATGTATTGTGAATGTTGATTTCGACTATTTTTTCGGGCTTGTATTTAGAGGCAATTAAAGAGATTATGCCATTGTCTGGACATATAAAATAATGTTTGTCTAAAAGTATGGCAATGTGTTTGTTTTCTGGATTGAGTTCAGAATCTACGCCAATAATATGTATGGTACCTTCGGGAAAACTTTTATAAGAATTGTTAATAATATAAGCCGTTTCGGCACTGTTAAAAGCGTCAATATTATGCGAAATGTCAACAATGGTAACTTCTTTTAATTCAGAATAAATAGATCCTTTTACAGCACCTACAAAATGATCTTTTGTCCCAAAGTCGGTCGTTAATGTTATTATTGGCATATAAAAGCAATGCGATTTAAAAGGGTTCTTAAAATAAAAAAAATGAAGTCTAATTAATGTTAAAAACTATTAATAAGCCTTATGTCATTGTTTTTATAATTGTTTAATTTTGTTAGCAAATTTAATTAAATAAAGTGTACCAGAAAGCGCCTTTTGCCTTTTTAAAAAATTAAAATTAATTGCTATTGAACGAACGTGTTTTATTATTAGAAAATATTAGTGCTAAAGATTTTTTAGGAGCCTATAATGCGCATTTAAAACAACTTAAAAAGTTGTTTCCCAAACTGAAAATTGTAGCGAGAGGTAATGAAATTAAAGCATTTGGGGAAGCCGATGTGCTAGATGAATTTGAAAAAAGCTTTAATTCTTTGGTTAAATACTTCAATACTTATAACACGCTTGACGAAAATATAATTGAGCGTTTGGTTTTAGACAACAATCCAAAAATAAATGACGTAGCTACTGTTTTAGTGCATGGCGTAGGCGGGAAACATATCAAAGCACAAACCGAAAATCAACGTAAAATGGTAAGCTCTTTAGCCAAAAAAGATATGCTTTTTGCTGTGGGCCCTGCCGGAACTGGTAAAACGTATACGGCTGTAGCTTTGGCTGTTCGGGCGCTAAAAAATAAGGAAGTCAAGCGTATTATTTTAACAAGACCGGCTGTAGAAGCGGGTGAGAATTTGGGTTTTTTACCAGGCGATTTCAAAGAAAAGTTAGATCCTTACATGCAGCCTTTGTACGATGCTTTACGCGATATGATTCCAAATGAACGCTTGAATGATTATCTAGAAAGAGGCATTGTGCAAATAGCGCCTTTGGCTTTTATGCGTGGGCGTACTTTAGACAATGCTTTTGTTATTTTAGACGAAGCGCAAAATACCACACCTCAGCAAATGAAAATGTTTTTGACACGTATGGGTAAACAGGCAAAATTTATAATTACTGGAGACCCCGGTCAAGCCGATTTAAAAGCACGTCAATTGTCCGGACTTAAAGATTCTTTAGCCACCCTTAGTGACGTAAATGACATAGCCTTTGTGTATTTAGATGACAAAGATGTTATCAGACATAAATTGGTCAAAAAAATAATTAATGCTTATAAAAATTTAAACGATTAACCTTTTAACTTTAAACTATGCAAACGCTTAATCAAACCAGCTTTAACTTTCCGAAACAGAAATCAGTTTACAGAGGTAAAGTCCGTGAAGTTTACAATATTGACGATACATTTTTAGTGATGATAGCCACAGATAGATTATCGGCTTTTGATGTGGTTATGCCAAAACAAATTCCGTTTAAGGGTCAGATTCTCAATCAGATTGCGGCCAAAATGATGGAACGTACAAAAGATATTGTCCCAAATTGGATTATAAATATTCCAGATCCCAACGTGGCAGTGGGGCATTTATGCGATCCTTTTAAAGTAGAAATGGTTATTCGTGGTTATTTATCTGGGCATGCGTGGCGCGAATATAAAGCAGGGAAAAGAGTGCTTTGTGGTGTTGCTATGCCAGATGGTATGAAAGAAAATGACAAGTTCCCAGAACCCATTATAACGCCTAGTACCAAAGCAGAAAATGGCGCTCATGATGAAGATATTTCTAGAGAAGCCATATTAGAACAAGGTATCGTTTCTAAAGAAGATTACGAAGCCTTAGAAAAATATACCCGAGCCCTTTTTAAACGCGGTACAGAAATGGCTGCCAAACAAGGTCTTATTTTAGTGGATACTAAGTATGAATTTGGTAAAAACAATAAAGGTAAAATAATGTTGATTGATGAGATTCATACCCCCGATTCTTCGCGTTATTTTTACGCAGAAGGCTATCAAGAACGCCAAGATAGTGGCGAAAAACAAAAACAATTGTCAAAAGAATTTGTGAGAGAATGGTTGATTGAAAACGGTTTTCAAGGACTAGATGGTCAGCAAATACCGATTATGACAGATGAAAAGATTAATGAAATCTCTGAGCGCTATATTGAATTGTACGAAAATATTCTGGGTGAAGACTTTATAAAAGAAGATACATCTAATATTATACAGCGTATAGCCTCAAATATTACAGACTTTCTTATAAAGAATCTTTAAGAGTCTATTTTAAATATGATATAAGTCATTTTTTACGTCATATACAAAAGGTAAATTTATCACTTATAATAATTAAGCACCCCCTTTTTATTATAACTAAAAAAAGAAAAAACACAAGCTGGTTAAAATAATTAGAATTAATTAATTTTAAAAAGAGCGTGTTTTGAAGCATAAAATTCAGGCTGAAACTGCCAGTTTCAGTCATATTCCACACAAAAGGTTGATAATATCTATTGGTGTTATTGTATTTACATTAGTTATAACTTTTTTATTTACAGGTGTACATTTAGAGGAAAGTCACAAACCAATAATTAATCAATTGTCAGATGTTGAATTAGATTTAAGTTTAATTAATTTTCACTCATCTAAAACCATAACAAACGAATATAATTTAGAAAATCAAAATGATGCACCCTCAATTTCAAATATTATTAAAACCTTAAATGGTTTATTAGTGGCTAATAATTGGGATGATATTATATTTCCTTTATACTCAAAACAACAAGAAGAGCAGATTAATAATATCTTAAAAAAATTAAAAGAGTTAGAAAATTATTATAACGAAAAACCTTCTCAAAATTTAAATTCACATAGAATATTTTTTATAATTAATTTAATAGACAGTATCAAAGCGTTACAAAACGGATTGAATGCTAAATTGAATACTCAATTAAAAATTATTCATGGTACACAATTTATAGCACTGGCCATTTTACTTGTATATTTTATATTGGCTTACAGGTTAGTTAATAAATACAAAAAAACAAAAATAGCCTTGTTCTTAAAGCAATACGAATATATCAAGTTAACTAGAGAGACTAATTTTTTTATGCAAAAGTCACAGAAAATTGCACAACTGGGTTATTATACATTTGATTTTGATAAAAAGAAATGGGACATTTCAAATGACTTTTTAAAATTACTTGGCTTTTCGGGTTCTGAGATGACCTATAAACAATGGGTGAAAATTATTTTTGAAGATGACAAAAAAATACTAACAGATATTATTGATAAGCGAAAAGAAAACACCAACCTTGTTTTAGACGTAGTATATAGAATTATAAGACCAAAAGACGGCGAAATACGTTGGATTCACCACTTTGCCGATGCCATAGAATTAGACGAAGATTATAAGCCTTTGCCCGTTTTTGGTATCCTTCAAGACATTACTGAAAAAAGAAAATTAGAACACGACTATTTAAATGCTTTTATAGATGCTCAAGAACAAGAAAAACAGAATTTTGGTGAAGACTTACACGATGGTATCAGTCAAATTTTAGCAGCCGAAGGTATGTTTATAGATATTTTATTGCAACACGAAAATTTAGATCGTAAAAAGGTAAAGACTTATTTAGAAAAGATAAAAGAGCACAATCTAAATGCCATAAATGATGCCAGACGTATTGCCCATGGCTTGATGTCTAAACAGCTTAAACAAGAAGGACTCCTGAGAGCCATAGAATATATTTGCGACGATTATAACCACTCTAGAGATATAAGTTTTGTTTTTAATAAGGATGGTGTAGAAGAGAATGAAATTATTAAAACTGTAAAAACTAATATTTTCAGGATTTGTCAAGAAATAACGACCAATATTTTAAGGCATAGTGGCGCTACAAAAGCCTCTATTAGTTTTAGTAAGACCGTTACAAATGAGCTTAAACTTGTTATTGAAGACAATGGCGTAGGTATAGATTTTGAAAGAATGAAACG
>CAZGZH010000004.1:0-16653 GCA_964529645.1 uncultured Flavobacteriaceae bacterium | reverse complement strand
ATTCAGTTTAAAATGCTAAATAAATCAAAAGGGCCTGCTATGTGGAGTCCGCGTGCGCAAAGTGATCGTATGCGTTTTGCAGAAACTTGGCGCTTAATGTTAGAGCAAACAGACAATTTAGATTTTTATCAAGATTCTGTAAATGGTTTATTGTTTGATGGAGATACAATTGTAGGTGTCAAAACAGCCTTAGGTTTGTCAATAAAAGCCAAGACTGTTATTTTAACTGCGGGTACTTTTTTAAATGGGCTCATTCATATTGGAGATAAACAATTTGGTGGTGGTCGTGCTGGAGAAAGCGCGTCAACTGGTATAACCGAGGCTTTATTGGAAAAAGGATTCGAATCTGGGCGTATGAAAACAGGTACACCGCCTCGTGTTGATGGTCGTTCTTTAGATTATTCTAAAATGATAGAACAACCTGGCGATGATAATCCAGAAAAATTTTCTTATTCAACTACAACAAAAGCATTGACAAAACAGCGTTCTTGTTTTATGACGTATACAAGTCAGGAGGTGCATGATGTTTTGCGTTCGGGTTTTGATAGATCGCCCATGTTTAATGGTCGTATTAAAAGTATTGGACCACGCTATTGTCCCTCTATTGAAGATAAAATAGATAGATTTGCTACTAAAGACCGCCATCAATTATTTATTGAACCTGAGGGTTGGGATACGGTTGAGGTTTACGTCAATGGTTTTTCTACTTCGTTACCAGAAGATATTCAAGATAGCGCTCTTAGGAAAGTTGCCGGATTTGAAAAGGTGAAATTTTTCAGATATGGCTATGCTATAGAATACGATTATTTTCCGCCCACGCAGTTAAAACACAATTTAGAAACCAAATTGATTTCAAATCTGTTTTTTGCTGGACAAATTAATGGTACAACGGGTTATGAAGAAGCCGCCGCCCAAGGTCTCATGGCGGGTATAAATGCTGCGCTAAAAGTGCAGGATAAGCCAGAATTTACACTCTCTAGAAGCGAAGCTTATATAGGTGTTTTGATAGATGATTTGATAACCAAAGGGACAGAAGAACCTTATAGAATGTTTACGTCAAGAGCAGAATACCGGACTTTATTAAGACAAGATAATGCAGATATTAGGCTGACAGAAAAATCTTTTAAAATTGGTTTAGCAAGTAAAGAACGTTTAGATTTGGTAAATATTAAACAGGCAAAATCAGAAAAATTAATCAACTTTATTAAAGCGTTAAGTGTTAAGCCAGAAATTATCAATCCTATTTTAGACAAGTATAAATCGACGCCTATTAAACAATCTATGAAGTTGTTTAAAATAGCTGCAAGACCGCAACTGCCCTTTGAAACCATTTTGAGTATCTCAGAAGTGGCTCAATTTGTTTCAGAAAATAGCATTGATATAGAAGCCTTAACTCAAGTAGAAATATTTATAAAATATTCGGGTTATATAGAGAAAGAAAAAAACAATGTTGCAAAGCTGAGTCGCTTAGAAAATATAAAAATTCCAGCGAGTTTTGATTATAGTAAATTGAATTCTGTTTCTATTGAGGCGCGTCAAAAACTCACCAAAATTAAACCCACAACCATAGCGCAAGCAAGTCGTATCTCGGGTGTATCGCCTTCAGATGTTTCGGTTTTACTTGTTTATATGGGGCGTTAAAAACACAGTTTCACGTGAAACAAAAAGAAACCACTTTAAAATCACCAATTACAAATGCGCCGCTTGAAGCGTTTTTGAATTGTACTGATTTTACAGTAAGCCAAGAAAAATTCACCATTTTAAAAGACACCCAGCTAGATTTTTTAGTAACCTCTCCCCGCCCGTTAACTAAAGATTTAATGGCTTATTATGAAAGTGACAGTTATATCTCGCATACAGATTCTCGTAAGAATTTGTTTGATAAAACCTATCAGTTTGTAAAAAAAATTACGATTAAATCTAAAATTAAAAAACTCAAAAAAGTACATCCTAATGCGATGAATATTTTGGATATCGGTTGCGGTACAGGCGATTTTTTAACTTCTTGTTTTAAAAATGAATTTGAAGTTTTTGGTGTAGAACCCAATAAACAGGCACGAGAAATAGCACTTCAAAAAATAAATAATAATTCGGTTTTTGATTCTTTCGATTCCTTAAAAAAAGCGACTAATTGTAAATTTGATATTATCACGCTTTGGCATGTGTTAGAGCATGTGCCCAATTTATTAGATTATATAAAAACGCTCAAAAAATTATTAAACCCAAATGGCGTGTTGGTAATTGCTGTGCCAAATTTTAAATGTTACGACGCACATCATTACAAAGAATTTTGGGCGGCCTATGACGTACCGAGACATTTGTGGCATTTTTCAAAAAATGCTATAGCAACACTTTTTAAGAAAGTAGATTTAGAAATAACAAAAACCTACCCAATGATTTTTGATGCTTTTTATGTGTCTATGTTGAGTGAAAAAAACAATCAAAAACATTTTAAAAATGTACGTGCTTTTTGCGTTGGTGTGTTTTCAAACCTCAAAGCTTTATATACTAAAGAGTATTCTTCGCAAATTTATATCTTAAAACACGCTAAAAAGCCATATAAAGCCAAATAAGCGTATTTTTAACCAAAAGCAATAATATCTAGTGCTCTAATTTTAAAAGAGTTTTAAAACGCGTTAAAAAACGGCTATTAAAATAAAGGTTGTTTATTAATGTGTTAAATACAATAAGAAATACTTATTTTAATAAAATAACACCAATTATGGCAACAATAAAATAAACCGCAATTGTCATAGCGCCGGCATAATCTTTAGCAACCCGTTGCCCAAAGAGCAAAACCAATAAAACTTTAGCCGCTAATACACAGGCTAAATAAGCCATAAAAGTATTTTGATTGACATAAATCATAACAATGCCAATTATTGAAAGGAATCCAACAACGATTTCAAAAATTAGAATTATTGAAAGTAAAAAAGGAACCGTATTTTTAAAAAGAGTTTCTTTAAAATGATCTGTCAAAAAACTTAGATTACCTTTCCAATCGCTTATTTTGTCATAACCAGATTGTAAAAATGTTATGGCTAAAAAACCTAAGATTAATAATTCGGCCGCATGAGCCATACTTATTTTATATAAATATTCCATAATCTAAATTATTTAGTTTTCCAGTTTTTGTATGGTTTTTGCGCTAATAAAACATTGTAATAAGCTTTATTTCCGGTAAGCTCCTCGCCCAACCATTGTGGTTTTATAAATGTTTCATTTTCAGATTTTAATTCAATTTCGGCAATTACCAAACCTTTATTATCTCCTTTAAATTCATCTACTTCAAAAATATGGTTTTTAATTTTAACAAGATAGCGTGTCTTCTTTATTAATGAGGTGCTGCATAGAGCCAATAAATCTTGACCCTCTTTTAACTCAATTTCTTTTTCCCATTCATAACGCGTTGTTCCTGAACTGTTGGAGCGTCCTTTGATTGTTATAAAAGCTTTTGTGTCTGCAATTCTTATGCGAACAACGGCATTTTTTGAAGTGCTTAGAAACCCTTGAATAATCTCGTATTTTTTATAAGCATCTTTTTTATAATCTTCAGAATTTACTAAAAATTTGCGTTCAATTTCAAAAGCCATCAGTAAAAAATATTTTAAAAATCTAAAATAATACTTTTTAATCTTTCGTTTATATTAAATATCTTTGGATTTATAAAATATTTTATGAAACACTTAATAAATCTTCTTTTTCTTCTTAGTTTTTCTTTGGTTTTTAGTCAATCTGATTTCAGCAAAAATTGGGAAGATTTTTTTTCTTACAACAATGCCAAAGATTTTATTAAAGTAGGTTCTAAGCTATATGTAGCGGTAGATAACGGTATTTTTATTTATGACGAAACTACAAATACAACTACTAAATATTCTTCAGTTAACGGCTTGTCTGGTAAAACCGTAACAACTGTTTTTTATGATGAAAGCACAGATAATATATTTATTGGTTACGAATCAGGATTGATAGAAATAATTGATAAACAAGGTGTTATACATATTTCTGCCGATATTGAGCGCTTAAATATTACAGGAGATAAACAGATAAATAATATTTTTAAAATAAATGATAAACTTTTATTAGCCACGCCATTTGGGATTGTTGTTTACAACACCACGAGTCTTCAATTTGGGGATACTTACTTTATCGACGCCGGCTCGAACCCAGTTTTTGTCAATCAGACGGTTGTTTTAAATGACCTTATTTATGCCGCTACAACAAAGGGTATTTATACAGCAGATATAAACAACACCAATCTTATAGATTTTAATAATTGGACACAGCCTCAAGGTGGTTTCATTGGTAACTTCTCTCATATAAATATTTTTAACGGTAAAATATACGCAACAAAAAGTAATATTCTCTATAGTATTAATACCGCAACGAATAGTTTAGAAAATGAAAAAACGCTCCCGTCTGCTATACTTGGCATAAAATCTTCTGCCGTTAATTTATCTGTAAACACCCTTACTCAAGCGTTTGTTTTAGATACCGATTTACAAGAAATAGCTACTGTTAATAACAGCGGAGGCTTTAATTTTACTTTACACACATCTTTTACCGATTCAGAAAATGTTTATTTAGCTACAAACGAATTTGGTATTTTAAAGGCACCACTTACAAATGTCAGTACTTTTGAAGAGATTCACCCAGAAGGCCCCATCTCTAATAAAGTGTTTTCTATTAGTGTTAAAAACAACAATTTATGGGTTGTTTATGGCGGTTATGACGATGCTTACACACCTTTAAATAAGCGTTTTGGTTTCAGTCATTTTAACGGAGAAAATTGGATAAATAAACCCTATTCTAGTGCTTTTCCTACGCGCGATTTGGTACATGTAACAATAGATCCTAATCACGAAAACAAAGCCTATATAAGTTCGTGGAACGATGGTGTATTAATAGTAGAGAACGACATTATAACGACACTTTTAGACAATCGAAATAGCGGATTAGAAAAGCTTTTTTTAGCAGGTGCTCCTAATTTTTTTAGTATTAGAATAAATGGGTCGTCTTTTGATAGAGACGGAAATTTATGGGTAGCCAACGCTTGGGTAGCCAACAAACTAAAAAAAATGACGCCTAATGGCGATTGGAGCAGTGTTGATTTTAGTACAGTTTTGTCTTCAGAAAAGTCAGGTTTAAATGAGCTTGTAATAGATAAATCTAATTCTATTTGGATAGGTACAAGAAGAAATGGCGCTTTAGTCTACAATGAAGGCACAAATCAAATAACAGCCTTAACAACTGAAGTTAATGTAGGCTCTCTACCAGATTTAAATGTAAGAACAATTGCTGTTGATAACAGTAATAGAATTTGGCTAGGTACTTTAAAAGGTTTGGTTGTTTTTTCTAATGCCACAGGTGTTTTTAGTGGCTCAAAAAATGCAGAGCCCATTATTATTTTAGACGAAGGCGTTGCTAAAAAATTATTAGGAGATCAGACAGTTAATACAATAGCTATTGACGGCGCAGATAATAAATGGTTTGGTTCAGATACAGGGGGTGTTTTAGGAACAAATCCAAGCGGCAGTAAAACGCTGTACAATTTTAATAAAGACAATTCACCACTCCCCTCAAATAGAATTCTTAAAATTAAAGTTGACGATAGTAATGGCAAAGTATATATAGCTACAGAAAAAGGTATAGTCGTTTTTAAAAGTAGAGTGGCGCCATTTGGAGAAGTTTTAAAATCGGTATATGCTTATCCAAATCCTGCGACAAAATCAAATGAATTTATAACAATTGACGGAAGGAACGGCACCCATTTACCCAAAGGAACGAATGTTAAAATTTTAGACGCTGCGGGTTATTTGGTTTACGAAACAAATGTTATAGAAGGTCAAGAGCTTAGTGGTGGTAAAGTAGTTTGGAACAAAACTAATTTAGCGGGTAGAAAAGTAGCTTCGGGTATTTATATTGTGCTTTTAACAGCCAATGATAAAACAGAAGTTGCCACGACAAAAATAGCCATCATTAACTAAAATGATTGTAAAAACAAAAGCCATTGTTTTAAAGACACTAAAATTTAAAGACACAAGTCTTATAATTAAATGTTATACAGAGCAAGGTATAAAGTCGTACATTTTAAAAGGCGTTTTGACAGCTAAAAAAGGTAAAATAAGAACAGCCTATTTTCAACCTTTAAACTTACTAGAAATTGTAGGAAACCACAATAACAAAGGCACTTTAAACACTATAAAAGAAGTGCATTTGAGCTATGCCTATACAACTATTTCTAACAATATTGTTAAACAGTCTTTGGTGTTATTTTTATCAGAAGTTTTAAATTTTGCATTGCAAGAAGAAGAACAAAATCAACCTTTATTTGATTTTTTATTCAAGTCATTCCAACACTTAGACGCCCAAAAGAATGTGAGTAATTTTCATTTACTTTTTCTGATAAATTTATCTAAATACTTGGGTTTTTATCCATACAAACAAAATCTTAACAGCCTTTTTTTTAGTTTACAAGAAGGCGTCTTTCAAGACAGCCCTTCTCCAACTACAATTACAGGCTCAAAATTAAAGTTATTTAAAAGTCTTTTAGGCACAGATTTTGATACTATGCAAAAGCTAAAACTCAACAAAGAAGAGCGCCAAGATTTGCTAGATATCTTAATTAGCTATTTTGAGTTACATTTGTCGGGTTTTAGAAAGTTAAACTCAATACCTGTATTACAAACGGTTTTCAATTAATATGAAGCAACTTTACATTTTAGCTTTTTTATTTGTTATATTTAGTAGCAAGGCGCAGACAATCACTGTGTTAGATTCAGACACACATCAGCCTATAGCTCATGTGGCGGTTTTTAATGAAGACAAGACAAAACGTGTTATTTCTGATGCAAAAGGTCAAGTAGACCTCACTCCTTTTTCAGAAAATACCATAATAACTTTTACGCATGTAGCTTATGTTGAATTTGAGACTTTAAAACGGCAATTAAAAATGAGGCACAATATTGTGTATTTAAGAAATAGAGCCGAAAGTTTACAAGAAGTTTTTTTAGTAGCTTCTAAAGGAAAAGAAAAGCGCAGTCGTATTGCAGAACAAATTGAAGGGATATCGCAAAAAGATATTCAGAAATTAAACCCCCAAACAGCCGCCGATGTTTTAGCCGATATTCCTGGCATTAAAGTTCAAAAATCGCAATTTGGTGGTGGTAGTCCCGTTATAAGAGGGATGGAAGCCAATCGTGTTTTGTTGGTTATAGATGGTGTCCGTATGAACAATGCTATTTATAGAAAAGGTCATTTGCAGAACTCAATTACTATTTCTCCTACACAATTAGATCGTACAGAGGTTATATTTGGGCCCTCATCTGTTGTCTATGGTTCCGACGCTTTAGGAGGGGTAATTCATTATTACACTAAAACACCAAAACTAAATAATATTCCTAATATTAAAACGAGTTATCTATCACAATTTAGCACAGTTAATAATGGATTTGTATCGCAAATCGGCATAGAAAGTAGTCATAAAAATTGGGCTTCGTACACAAGTGTCGCTTACAGTTCTTTTGGCGATTTAAAAATGGGAACAAAGCGTAGTCACGGGTTTAGTGATTGGGGCAAACAAACAAAATACTCAAACAATACAACACATTTTTATAATGCTAATCCGGTAGTAAATAACAATCAAAACATACAGCACAATGTGGGCTACCATCAAGTGGATATGATGCAAAAATTCATTAAGCCATTGTCAGAAAAAACAAACTTAAAACTCAATTTACAATACAGCACCTCTTCTAATATTCCCAGATTTGACAAGCTTACTGAATATAAAAATGGGATCTTAAAATATGCAGAGTGGCATTATGGGCCTCAAAATAGGCTATTAATATCTTCTCAATTAGAGATAAATCCTAATAAAAAATGGTTAGATAATGGCACTATTACAGGAGCATATCAAGACATAAGAGAGTCTAGAATAAATAGAAAATTTGGCAGTTTAAATAGAAATACCCGCAAAGAAAAAGTGAATGTTTACAGCTTTAATGCCGATTTTTTTGTGCCGCTTACTGATAAAGAAGACCGCATTTTATCGTACGGTCTAGAGGCGTCATATAATGACGTCACTTCTGTTTCTAGAGGCGAAACCTTAGACATTGTTAATAATAACGTGGTAGGTTTTACCGATACATATTTTGTTCAATCGCGTTATGCTGACGGCGGTAGTAACTATTTTAGCACTGCGGTCTATTTAGATTACAGACAAACAATCAGTAAAAAAGCAACCTTAAACACAGGGATAAGATTGACAAAAACCAGTTTAAATGCTACTTGGAAAGACCATACGCTTATTCAATTGCCAAACGATATTATCCATTTAAATAATTCGGCATTTACCTTAACCGCTGGCTATATTTATAAACCCACAAACAATATTCAAATTAACGGTGTTTTATCTTCAGGGTTTAGGTCTCCAAATATAGATGACGTTGGAAAAGTTAGAGAGAAAAGCGGTAACGTAACAGTACCAAACGCTTCTTTAAAACCCGAATTTGCTTACAATGCAGAATTAGGAATACTCAAGTATTTTAATAATAAAAAGGCTCATATTGGTTTAACAGCTTATTATACTTTATTAAAAAATTACATTACAAGAGAAGCCTTTACTTTAAATGGCCATCAGACTATTTTATTTGACGGAGAATTAGGCGATATTGTAGCCAATGTCAATAAAAACAATGCCTATATTTTAGGTACAACATTCGAAGCTAAAGCGCCGTTAAATGTCAATTTAACACTTAAAACAACTTTTACTTACACCAAAGGACATGCTTACGATACAGGAGAACCCCTATCGTCAATTCCACCACTTTTTGGGAGCATCTCTTTTAACTATTCTAAACCTAAATACGAATTCCGTTTTTACTCCCGCTTTAACGGTAGGAAAAAATTAAAAGATTATAACCTTTCAGAAGGGATTGATAATATTGAACAAACACCTTTTATAACGAGTTCAGGGGAATATTACGGGGTCCCCAGTTGGATTACTTTTAATCTTTATTTTAAAACTAAAGTGACTAAAAATATCGATTTAGACTTTGCTATAAACAATATTTTAGACCAACACTTTAAAGAATTTGCCTCTTCTATTAGCGCGCCAGGCCGTAATTTTACTTTTTCTTTAATTGGGACTTTATAAAAAGGATTATTTAAACGCAGGAATACCTGTAATATCTAAGCCAGTTATCAATAAATGAATATCGTGAGTTCCTTCATAGGTGACAACACTCTCTAAGTTCATCATATGACGCATTATAGAATAGTCGCCTGTAATACCCATGGCTCCTAAAATTTGTCTTGCTTCGCGTGCAATATCTAAAGCCATAGCTACATTATTGCGCTTGGCCATAGATATTTGAGCCGAAGTTGCTTTGTTCTCATTTCGCAAACTACCTAAACGCCAAGTTAACAATTGCGCTTTGGTAATTTCAGTAATCATTTCGGCTAATTTTTTTTGTTGTAATTGAAATCCAGCAATGGGTTTACCAAACTGAATACGTTCTTTAGCGTACCTTAAAGCTGTATCATAACAATCCATAGCGGCGCCAATGGCACCCCAGGCGATACCATAACGCGCAGAATCTAAACATTGTAAAGGGGCTCCTAAACCACTTTTATTAGGCAAAAGATTTTCTTTAGGCACTTTTACATTATCAAAAATCAATTCGCCTGTAGCCGAGGCGCGTAACGACCATTTGTTGTGTGTTTCGGGGGTGGTAAAACCTTCCATGCCGCGTTCTACAATTAAACCGTGAATACGGCCTTCTTCATTTTTAGCCCACACAACGGCTACATCTGCAAAAGGGGCATTAGAAATCCACATTTTCGCCCCATTTAATAAGTAATGGTCGCCCATATCTTTGTATTTGGTTTCCATACCACTTGGATTTGAACCGTGATTGGGTTCGGTCAAACCGAAACAGCCCATAAATGCGCCACTGGCTAATTTTGGGAGGTATTTTAAGCGTTGCGCTTCATTGCCAAACTTCCAAATAGGATACATAACCAAAGAAGATTGTACAGAAGCCGTAGAGCGGACGCCCGAATCGCCGCGTTCTATTTCTTGCATTATTAGTCCGTACGACATTTGATCTAAGCCTGCACCGCCGTATTCCTCTGGAATATAAGGTCCAAAAGCCCCAATTTCTGCCAAACCACTAATTATTGAAGTAGGAAATTCGGATTTTTGAGCAGCTTCTTCTATTATAGGAGAAACAGAACGTTTTACCCATTCGCGGGCGGCATCTCTAATAAGTTTATGCTCTTCCGTAAGGAGTGCGTCTAGCTGATAATAGTCGGGTGCTGTATATAAATCTTGTGACATAATTTTTAATTTTAATAAGACTTCAAAATTAATTAAAGCAAGTTAATCTAATGGGGTTTTATAAAAGAAATTTATTTATTCAAAAACGTGGCCAGTAAACTGTGGAAATGATGTACTCCTTGTTCTCTTGTGGGCGAAAAGCGTCCTGCTTTGTAAAATGACGAACGCACCCCTTTTTGAACATTTTCTACTACAACCTCGTCTTCTCTTTGTACTTTATCTAAAGCACTTCCCGCGCCTTTATCTAATTTTGAAGGGTCATAAACGTATGATATGAATGATACTTTGGTGCTATTGACATCTATGGGTTTTACAATGTTTATAGAGAGACCCCACGGATAAAAATTAAACATCATATTTGGGAAAACCCAATAATAATAAGCCGCTACATTCGTACCGTAATCTATATGATTTTTTGGCAAATCAAAGACTTCTGTAGCGTCATCAGTAGAGCCTATTTGAAGGTTACAATATTTATAAACTTCTGTTTTATAGCTTTTAAAATCTAATACTTTATTTAAGTCTTCGTGAACAAAAGGTATATGAAAACCTTCTAAATAATTATCGCAATACAAAGCCCAATGTGCTTGGACTAAAAAGTCCTTTGAAAGAGTTGTGTCTAATAAAAATTCATGCAAGGGCAAAAAACCCACACGCTCATTCATTTTATCGATAACTTGTTGAAAATCGAATGAAGGATTTAAACCAGCAAACAAAAGGGCTCCCCATTTGCGCAACGGAAATGGGTGTAAGTTGTCGCAAGGCTTCGGAAAATCTTCAACTTCTTTAAATTCGGGCATATATTCAAATGTGCCATTTAAATTAAACCGCCTGCCGTGATAAGCACAAGTCAGTTTTTTAGTTTTACCAGAATTCAAGACCACAATATTACCACGGTGCGTACAAACATTAGACAAACAATTAATCTCGCCCTTTTTTTCTCTTACGAGGAGCATAGGCTCGGTTAAATAGCCTTCTAACAAAACAAAAGGATGAACTGTTTGGGGTAGTTTTACCAAATTTTCATCGCCAACCCATTGCCAAGAACTTAAAAACACCTGTTTTTTTAAGGCTTCAAAAACTGTTTTATCTTTATAAAAGGAAGCAGGAAGCGTTTTGGCTTTTTTGATGTCAGCATTAATGATGTATTTCATAGACAATTAGTTGTATATTAAACGCCTCTAAAATAGGGAATAAAAAACTAACTAATAAAAATCTTATGAGTAATAAACACAAAAAAATTGGTTTTATAACCACTACATCTTTAGTTGTAGGCAATATGATTGGTGCGGGCATATTTTTATTGCCAGCCACTTTAGCAAGTTATGGAAGTATTAGTTTACTTGGTTGGTTATTCACAGCAACAGGCGCCTTAATACTCGCCAGAATATTTAGTAATATGAGTAAGCTATTACCTGGTATAAGTGGCGGTCCTTATGCCTATTCTAAGGCTGGATTTGGAGATTTTCTCGGGTTTTTGGTCGCTTGGGGATATTGGATTTCAATATGGGTAAGTAATGCCGCCTTGGTTACGGCTATTATAAGTGCCTTAAGTCATTTTTTTCCTACACTAAAAACCAACTCAATTTTAGCGGTTTCTATTGGATTGACAATTATTTGGGCACTTACTTGGATTAACAGCAGAGGAGTTGCTTCTTCTGGTAAATTTCAGGTGGTCACAACAATTTTAAAACTCGCCCCATTAGCCTTTGTTATTATAGTAGGGTTATTCTATTTTGATATTGATAATTTCCCAGCTTTTAATTTAACTGGAAATTCAAATTGGGTAGCCTTATCAGGAGCAGCGACTTTTACACTTTATGCTTTTTTAGGATTAGAAAGTGCGTCTATTCCAGCCGCTAATGTTGAAAACCCTGAAAAAACAATTCCAAGAGCCACTATTTTTGGGACAATAATTGTCACTTTGGTTTATATTTTAGGAACTATTGTTTTATTTGGCGTTTTACCTCTTGACGTTTTAAAAAGTTCACCTGCACCATTCGCTGAGGCAGGCAAAATAATTGGTGGAGAATATGCCGGGTATTTTGTGGCTTCGGGTGCAGCTATTGCAGCCCTAGGCTGTTTAAATGGTTGGATTTTGATGTCTGGTCAACTACCCATGGCTACTGCACAAGATAATATGTTTCCTAGAATTTTTAAAAAGGAAAATAAAAATGGCGCTCCTTATTTAGGATTGTTAATAGGAAGTGGTTTAACTTCAGTAGTCATGTTGATGAATTTCACAAAAGGATTGGTAAATCAATTTTCCTTTATAGCTAATTTAGTTGTCTTTGCCGCCCTTGTTCCTTATTTATTTGTGGCAGCTGCCTACATTATCGTTATCATTGACAAAAAACTGCATTTTAATAACGCTTTTAAGACATTTATTTTAGGCACTTTAGGATTTCTATATTCTTTATGGGCTATTTTTGGTTCAGGCTCTGATACTGTTTTTTATGGGTTTTTACTTTTAATGGCAGGCGTACCATTTTACGTCTTAATGCAATGGCATAAACGCAAAATATAAATGAAAACAACGTGTCATTCTGAATATTTAAAATTGAAAACGGTTTATATTAAAACTGTAAAAAACGCATTTGTATCTCAGCGTCTTTTAAATGAACAATGGGAGGATTTAAATTATTTATCGCAACCCAATTTTGAAAAAGCTAAAGAAGAATATAAAGCTTTTAAAGAGTATTTAGAAGAAGAAGGTATTGTACTGCATCACTTTCCTTTTGATAATGCAGTAAAAATAGATTCAATTTATTGTAGAGATGCTTCCATTGCTACAGATTTTGGTATGATACTTTGCAATATGGGTAAAGAAGGGAGAAGTAACGAGCCAAAATCCCATCTCAAAGAATATAAAAAACAGAAGGTACATATTTTAGGCACAATACAATCCCCAAGAACCATAGAAGGAGGCGATGTGGCTTGGATTGACCATAAAACTATTGCTGTTGGCCATACTTACAGAACCAATGAAGGCGGTATTTCTCAGCTCAAAGCTTTATTAGAACCTAAGGGAATTGAAGTAATCGTGGCCGAATTGCCTCATTATAAAGGCAAAGAAGATGTTTTCCATCTGATGTCTATTTTTAGTCCAGTTGACAAAAATTTAGCCGTTGTTTATGCGCCATTAATGCCTATAAAATTTAGAAACGAATTGCTCAGAAGAGGTTTTGAAATCATTGAGGTTCCAGAAGTAGAATTTGATTCTATGGGCTGTAATGTTTTAGCTATTGCACCTCGACATTGTATTGTGGTTGATGGAAATCCTAAAACCAAAAAGCTTTTAATAGAGGCTAATTGTAAAGTTAAAGCTTACAAAGGAAATGACATTAGTATAAAAGGCGGCGGTGGCCCAACTTGTTTAACAAGACCACTTTTAAGAGCTTATTAATTATTTTAAGCTCAATTTCGACCTCAATATAAGCTCATTTAAAAATAAAAAAGAACAAAAACAGTTCAAATTTTGTCAATTCAATATATTTTGTAATTTTAAAGTCCCAGTAGTAGTAAGACGTTAACCAATACAAACATTTGTTATGAAAAACAACAAGGCTTACTTTTTACACTTTTTCTTTTTTTAGATATTTTTTGCAACTATAAGTAAACCTGCTAATTACTAAAACCTAAAAAATGACTAAAGAATCAAATAAAATTTCAAGACGAGGCTTTTTCCCTCAAATATTGGGGCTATTGTTAGTGCCATTTGTCAAAACGAGAGCACAACAAGTTGAAGACATATCAGCATATAAAACTTTTATTAAAAAAGATGGCACAGTTGTAAAGATTAAGTCATCGCATCTTAACAATGTAAAAATTGTTAAAAAGAAAGTCTCTAATAAAACACTTTTTAAGTGGCTAAATAATAATTAAAAATGGCTGCTAAAAAACAAACAACAAGAAGAACATTTTTAAACAAAGGCCTAAAAGTAGGCATTTTATCTACCATTGGCTTAACGGCACTGGCTAAATTATTTAAATCTGCTAAAGCAGAGACGACGCTAAATGACAATATGATAGAAGTAATGAGCGCAGAGGGCGACATTATTCAACTGCCAGCCACACAAGTAGAAGACCATATATCTATAAAACATAAAGATTATAAAGTAAGAGAGGGCTTTTTACATAAAAAGTTTGTAATGGTAGTAGATTTAGCCAAGTGTAAAAATGCTAAAAAATGCCAAGCCTCCTGTAATAAAAATCACTACATAACAGGAGATGACGCATGGCTTAAAATATTTAAAATACAAGACTCTAAAGACACAGCTCCTTATTGGATGCCAACTCATTGCCAGCATTGTGATAACCCAGCCTGTGTTACAGTTTGCCCTGTTGATGCCACTTTTAAGCGCCGCGACGGGATTGTTTTAATTGACAATGAGCGTTGTATAGGTTGCCGGTTTTGTATGGCGGCATGTCCTTACTCTGCACGTGTTTTTAATTGGAAAGAGCCAGAACAGGGTAAAATAGTTGCCAATTTAGACTATTCACCAGATTATGCTGGGGCTCCAAGTGTTATAGGTACTGTTGACAAATGTGATTTCTGCCCTCATATGATTGATAAAGATAAATTGCCCCATTGCGTTACAGCATGCCCAAACAACGTTTTTTCTTTTGGCGATAAGTATGAAGATACCGTAACAAACGGCGTTGAAACCTTTAGGTTAAGTAAACTTTTAAAAGAAAGAGCAGGCTATAGATTTATGGAAAATTTAGGAACAGAGCCCAGTGTTTATTATCTCCCCCCAACTAATAGGCTGGAAGATTTTGAAGAAGGGCTACAAAATTACGACCCTTTTAATTCTGTAAAGAAAGATAAATTATGATAAAGTACGACGATACTTTAATGCTAGACTTAGCTCCTAAAAGGTTTGGTAAAACCGTAAAAAAATGGCTAATATTTTTAGTAATTATGTTAATAATTGCTATATATTTTTATTATTTACAGATAAAAAAAGGTCTTGTAGTTACCAATTTAAACGACTATTTCTCTTGGGGTATTTACACGTCTAATTTTATTTTTTTTGTAAGTATAAGTTTTGTAGGCTCATTAACAGGCTCTTTTTTAAGGATGGCTAATTTTCATTGGCGCATACCAGTAGTACGTATCACAGAAATAATAGCCATAATAGCTTTATTGATGGCGAGTATTTCAATTATTTTAGATTTAGGACGACCCGATAGACTTTTGTATATGATTAGATATGGTCGAATTCAGTCACCTATAATTTGGGATGTAATTATAGTGGCATCATACATGGTTATGAGTATATTAATGCTTTATTTGTCTCTCATACCTGATTTTGCCATTCTTAAAAATTTTTTTTACGACAAGCCGCGCTTGAGAAAAGTATATACTTTTTTGTCTATTAAATGGAGGGCAAAGAAGGAACAAAGAAAACTAAGAAGAAGTGCAATTAATATTATTACTAGTTTAATTATCCCTGTTTCTTTACTTCATCAGACATCAAACGGATGGCTTTTTGCTACAACTTATAGAGTAGGATGGAATAGTGCTGTTATTGGCCCTTATTTCATTACCGGAGCTATTTTAATTGGTTTTGCTGTTATTATTACCGTTATGTATTCTTTATGTAAACTAAATAGGTTAGAAAAATATATTACACCGCTTCATTTTAATAATATGGGTGTAGGTCTAGGAGTATCTGCAGCCGCTTATTTGTATTTTAATTTTTCTATTTACTTTTTACCACTATACACCTCTACAATTAGTCAATTAAAATATACAAGTTCTTTATTTACAGGAAAATATGCTTTATTGTTTTGGCTTGTTTTTATAGGAATCTCTATTTTACCCACCATTACTTTAGTGTTAAAAAAATGGCGACGACCCAAAACAATTTTCTACATATCTATTATAGTTATGGTAGCATCTTGGTTTAAAAGATACCTTATAATTATCCCAACCTTAGAGACCCCGTTCTTACCAATTCAAGGAGTTCCTAAAGAATGGTACAGTTATTCACCTTCATTTATTGAAGCTTTCATAACCTTAACAACTTTTACAACTGCAATTTTGTTAATTGCTCTTTTTGCGCGATTTATTCCAATTATTGGAATTCACGATTATGCCGTAGCAAAACGATTAATAGAACAAGATAAAAAATAGTGTAATGGAAAACTTTAAACTACACATATTATCAATTTTATTTTGTTTTTGTCTTTTTAATAAAGGATTTGCACAACAGGATAAATACAAATTGAGGCTAAATGTCAATTATATAAAAGAGATGAATCATGCCCGTTATTTAGAGTTTAAAAGCTTTTATAAGGTGCAT
>CAZGZH010000003.1:0-18555 GCA_964529645.1 uncultured Flavobacteriaceae bacterium | reverse complement strand
ATTTTTTAATTTCTTTATACGGTATATCTAAAGCAACTTGATTTAAAAACAGTCTATTAGTCATAGCTGTACACACCTGAAAAGCAGTTTTAAGCGTTTTAGATGTAATTGACGCGCGGTCTTTTGAGGTAGAAAAGTTTAAAACCTTCCAAAAATACTCATCGTAATTTGAATCTTGATTTATAATACCCGCATCAATATAAGACGACATAGTTATTTTACCATCAAAATTTAAAGGTGTTATACTGTATTTTATAGCACCTATTTCGTTATAACGTAAACTTAAAAAGCGTTTTGAAACAACTTTAACCTTGTTGTAATTAGGTAATTGGGCTGTAAAAGTACGTGCCAACCATCCTTCTTTCATATTGAGTTCTTGATGGAAAGAGATTACTTTACATGTATTTAAATCTAATATTTGATTATTAATTTTTATATTGATACCAATCCAATTCGGCGCGTTGAGTACTTTGGCAAAATATTCGGGATAGCCGTTCTTCCACCAGCCAACGCGGGTTTTATCTGGGTAGTAAATACCACCTATATAGTTGCCTTGTAAAGAAGAGCCAGAGTAGCGTTCTTCGTAATTGGCACGTTGTCCCATAACACCATTTCCTATACTAAAAAGGCTCTCTGAAGCAGAAACATTTTCTTTTTCAAAATGGTTTACAATGATTGACCAAGGGTTAGGAATTATAAAATCTTTATTCATTTATTCGTTTTTTAATAAGACTTTTAAAAAGTCAATAGATAATTTAGAAGTATCTTCTAAAACATAATTGGCATTGTTTAACACGGTATTATCGCCTATGCCAACACTTATCATTTTGGCACTATTTGCTGCTTCAATACCCGCTTTAGCATCTTCTATCACCACACAAAATTTAGGGGCAATATTCAATTTATCTGCAGCGTTTAAAAACACTTCGGGATTTGGTTTTGCTTTTTTAACACTGTTGCCATCAACTATCACGTCAAATAAATTGAGGATTTCTAATTTTTTTAAAATAGGAATGGCATTTTTACTGGCAGAACCTAAAGCTATTTGTTTATGAGCTTTTTTTAAATAATCTAACACATCTCTTACACCAGGTAAAATAGCTGTTTTTGAAAGAGAATCTATATAGTCTAAATATTCTTTATTTTTTTGAATAAGAAGGGCTTCTTTTTGGTTTTTGTCGAGTTCTATGTTACCCCATTCTAATATTATGTCTAAAGATTTTACACGACTTACCCCTTTAAGGTGTTCGTTTTGTTCTTCAGTAATATCAAAACCCAAACTATTTGCCAAATGTTTCCATGCTAAATAATGATATTTAGCTGTATTGACTATAACGCCGTCTAAATCGAAAATTACCGCTTTAATCATGATTTAAATAATTAAGTATTAATCGGCTTGGTAGGTTATGGCGTTTTTATTGGTAATTAATAAATTGCTAAATCCTGCAATTATTAAGCTAAATCCAGCAACAAGCATGGCGTTTATAGCATCTTTACCTAGTAAACTAGAAATATAATTAATACCGCCTACTGCCGCAATAATTTGAGGGATTACAATAAACATATTGAAAATACCCATAATAACGCCCATTTTTTTAGGGTCGACTGCGCTTGATAACATCGCATAAGGCATAGACAAAATACTACCCCAAGAAAATCCTATCAATGCAAACGATAAGGCTAAATATTCTGGAGAGGGTACAAAATACATTGATATGAAACCTAAACCACCAAGAATTAAAGAACCCATGTGTACAAGTTTTCTGTTAATCCTTCTTTTAGTTGTATAAAAAGTTAAAATTAAAGCAAAAAGCATTGAAGATAAGCCATAAACACCCATATAAGATCCCACTAAATTAGAGGCTTTTTGAAACGCAGTGTTGACCACATTAAAAGCTTCAGCTTGGGCAGGAATAGACATATTGTAGGCACTTTCAATTGGAGCGGGCGCATTAAATACATGTTCTGTTAAAGCTGGATTTGCCATACTCCACATAGTGAAAAAAGCAAACCAACTAAAAAACTGAATCACGCCTAATTTTTTCATGGTTGTGGGCATACCGCTTATATTCTCGTAGATATCTTTAAAAAAACGATTCTTTTTTTGTTTTTCTTTTTCAAATTCTTCCATATTCTCAGGAGGATATTCAGAGGTTGTAAAAACAGTATATAAAACACTTACAAGAAAGACCAAAGCGCCAATTGCAAAAGCAATTTTAACAGACATTGGCACAACACCAATAGGAGCTGCATCGCTAACACCCAATTTAGAAATAAACCAAGGTAAGTTACTGGCTATCCAAGTACCAATACCAATAATTAATGTCTGAATAACAAACCCGTTTGACCTTTGTACATCTGGTAATTTGTCTGCTACCAAAGCGCGAAAAGGCTCCATAGAAATGTTTATTGAAGCATCGAGTATCCATAAAAATCCTGCAGCTACCCAGAGGGCTGGAGAATGTGGTACAAAAATCAAAGCTATTGAACTTAAAACAGCACCAATCAAGAAGTAAGGTCTTCTGCGCCCCCATCTTGGGCTCCAAGTACGATCACTCATGTATCCTATAATTGGCTGCACTAGTAAGCCTGTTAAAGGAGCAGCAATCCATAAAATAGGAATTGATTCTTTTTCGGCACCTAATGTTTGAAATATTCGTGACATGAATCCGCCTTGTAAAGCAAACCCAAATTGTATTCCAAGAAACCCAAAACTCATGTTCCAGATCTCCCAGAAGCTGAGATGTCTTTTTTTCATTATCTAAATTTTATACTTTATTAAAATACCCAATAGAGGTATAAAAGTAGTTTTAAACCAAATTATTAAATTGTAAAAATTGATAAACAAACACGCTATAAAAGATGTAAATACCTCTTATACAGTGTGATTAGTGAAGTGTGAAACGTAATAAGTTATTATTACTCAGGGGCAAATATATAAAAATATTTTAAATTAAATAAAAATTTAAGTCAGTGTAGATTCTCTTACAGTTATAGTTGTTGAAATTATTTCTGTTTGAAAATTGTCTTTAATTTTATTTTCAATGCGGTTGATAAGCATTTCTGTAGCCTGTTTTCCCATAGTGTAGCCGTGTTGCGCAACCGTTGTTAATGAGGGCGAAGAAAATTTAGAAATTATGCCGTCTGTAAAGCCAATAATTTCTATGTCTTGCGGTATTTTTAAACCGCGTTCTTTAGCTATTTTCATGGCCAAAGCGGCGTATAATTCATTCACAGCAAATATGCCATCAGGCGGATTTTTAACAAAAATTAATTTTTTAATTTGGTTATAAATACCTTCGTAATCGTCGTCTAGTTGTTCTATTTTTAATATGATTGAAGGGTCTTTTTTAAGACCAAATTTTTGTAGCGCTTTTACGTAACCATTATTGCGTAATTTACCTACGGTTACATAATCTGGCGTTGTAATTAGGGCGATTTTTTTACATCCTTTTTCTAATAAAAATTTTGTGGCTTTATAAGCACCTCCTTCATCGTCAATTATAATTTTATCGCAGCTAATACTGTCTTCTATACGGTCAAAAAGTACAAAGGGAACATTGTTTTCTATGAGCTCATCAAAATGTTTAAAATCTTGCATTTTTTGTGTCTCTTTTGCTAAAGAAATAAGTAAACCATCTACGCTACCATTGGCCAACATCTCTATATTTAAGAGCTCTTTATCATACGATTCATTAGAAACACATATCATAATATTATACCCTTTTTGATTGGCAATTTTTTCGATACCCTGTATGACTCTTGAAAAAAAATGATGTACAATTTCGGGGATTACAACACCAATTACTTGTGTTTTCTGATTGCGTAATTTTAAGGCTAAACTATTGGGTTTATAATGGTAAAAATCGGCAAAAGCTTTAATGCGTTTTTTAGTAGATTCGCTAATTTCATAACTGTCTTTCAGCGCTTTAGAAACAGTAGAGGTAGAAACACCAAGTTCTTTAGCTATATCTTTTATGGTAATTTTATCTTTCATTTTAAAAAATATCTCAAAGATTTAGAGCAAATGCGCCTAGAAAATCATAGAAAAACATCAAATTTCTCGCAAAATACAAAACTTATCAACACGAAAACGGTTTCGTAAATGCTAAATTTTATTTTTCTAATGTTAAGAAAAGGTTAATTATATATATTCACACCGTGAAATGTGAAACTTAGTAAGTTAAGTTGAAAATTAAAAATTTTAATTAACCTTAAATTCATGAGAAATTTTAAGTCTATTTTATTTAGCATTCTAATGCTGTTACCCCTTGCAATGTTTGCACAACAAACTGTAAAAGGTAAGGTTTTAGAAAAGTCTACCGGACAACCATTGCCCGGCGTAGATATAGTTGTCAAAGGGACGACTAATGGAACTACAACAGATTTTGACGGTGCTTTTACATTGAATGTAAAAGACAATAATGCTGTATTAGTTTTTTCTTTTTTGGGATATAAAACAACAGAGGTTCCGGTTTCTAGTAGTTTTATGACTATTAGCCTAGCGGAAGACGCACAAGTCCTTAATGAGGTTGTGGTAATTGGCTATGGTACAGCAAAAAAAGAAGATCTAACAGGATCTGTTGATTTAATAACATCTAAAGACTTTAATAAAGGCTCTTTAGCATCGCCACAACAACTTATTAGTGGTAAAATTGCGGGTGTGTCTGTTACTTCTGGTAGTGGCGCTCCTGGAGACGGCCAACAAATTATTATTAGAGGACTTGGATCGTTAACTTTAACAAGTTCTCCTTTAATTGTAGTAGATGGCGTGCCATTAAATGATGGCGGTGTAGGCGGCTCAAGAAACCCATTAAACTTAATAAACCCCAATGATATTGAAAGCATGGTGGTTTTAAAAGATGCTTCTGCAACAGCTATTTATGGCTCTAGAGCAGCAAATGGTGTTATTTTGATAACAACAAAAAAAGGAAAAGACACCGATTTTAAATTTAATTTTAGCACAGCAGCAACGGTATCTTCTACACACGATCGTGTAGATGTATTATCAGCCTCTCAATTTACAGATTTGGTAACAAGTACTGGCGATGCAGATGCTATTGCACGTTTAGGCTCTTCTAATACAAAATGGCAAAATTTAATTTACACTACTGCTATTGGCATTGAAAATTCTTTTAGTGCTTTGGGTAATGCTTTTGGTGTTCCGATGCGATTTTCATTAGGGAATTCAAACTATGATGGCGTTTTAAAAGGGGATAAATTTAACCGCTCAACAGCTTCTTTAAATTTTACACCAAGAATGTTAGACGATCATTTAAAAATTGAATTAAATGCCAGAGCTATGTATACAGAAAACGCCTTTGCAAATAGAGGTGCTATAGGTTCTGCAGTAGGTTTTGACCCAACACAGTCTGTATTCGATAATAGTTCAAGATTTGCAAAATTATTTACTTGGACAGGTTCAAATGGTTATCAGCTAAATTTAGCAGGAACTAATCCGATAGCTTTATTGAGCATGATAGACGATACAGCAGAAGTTAGACGTCTTGTTAGTAATGCAAAATTTGATTATAAACTACACTTTTTCCCAGATATTACGGCTACCGTAAATGTGGGTTACGATAAATCTAACAGTCATGGCAGAACAATAGTATCGCCAGATATACCTACTTCTGATACAACATTCCCTGGCTCTAGAAGTACATTTACACAAGAAGCCACCAATAAATTATTTGACGCTTATTTAACATATACTAAATCGTTTAACGACACTCATAACTTATCGGTTGTTGTTGGGCACTCTTACCAATCTTTCGAGTTTGATAATTTTAGTTTTGACAGCGAAAAACAAAGAGCAGGTAATACATTTGAGTTTGTAGATAAATCTAAAAATGTTTTACTATCGTATTTTGGTAGATTAAATTACGACTATAAAGGTAAATATTTACTAACGGCCACTATGAGAGCAGACGCCTCTTCAAAATTAAATCCTAAAGATCGTTGGGGTTATTTCCCATCTTTAGCTTTAGCTTGGAATATCAATAAAGAAGACTTCTTTGGCGAAAATTCAAAAGTAGATGAGTTAAAATTACGCGTTGGTTATGGCGAAGTAGGTAACGTAAATGGCTTAGGCGATTATAATTTTTTAACAAGATATACAGGTAGCCAATCTACAGCCAATTATCAATTTGGCTCTACATTTTTACAGACATTTAGACCAGAACCTATTAACGAAAATCTTACTTGGGAAGTAGGTAGAACTTATAACGCTGGTTTAGATTACAGCTTTTTCGAAAGACGTATTTCGGGTTCTGTAAATGCTTATATTAAACAAACACAAGACTTAATTGCTTCTGCTTTTGTAGATCCATTTACAAATTTTGGAAACCGTATTGATAAAAATATTGGCGATATGGAAAATAAAGGTATCGAAGTAACCTTAAATGTTGTGCCTGTTCAGACCGAAGATTTTAAATGGTCAGTGAACTATAATGTTGCCTTTAATAAAAATACCGTTACAAAATTACCATTTAATCAAGCTGTAGGAGGTATTAGTGGGGGTGTTGGAAATAATATTCAGACACACCAAGAAGGAAGTTCACCATTCAGTTTTTTAGTATATCAACAAGTTTATGACAGTGCTGGAAAACCAATTGAAGGTGCTTTTGTAGATAGAAATGGCGATAATGTTATTAACGATGATGACAGATATATTTACCACGATCCTTATGCAAATGTAATTATGGGCCTCAGCACACATTTAGATTATAAGAATTGGACTTTAGATGTCGTATCAAGAGCAAATATTGGTAATTATGTTTATAATAACGTAGCTTCTAGTACGGGTTATTTAAGACGCGCTACAGATAATGGCATTTTAACAAACCTACATGCAAGTTCTTTAACAAATGGTTTTGTTAATACTACAGAAAACAATTTATTGAGTAGTCATTTTATTTCAGATGCCTCTTTCTTTAAAGTAGATAATATTACATTAGGATACCGTTTAAAAAGTGCTGATAACGAGATGTCTTTAAGATTTTATGGCGCTTTACAAAACGTATTAACCATAACTAATTATACTGGTTTAGACCCAGAGATTTCTGGTGGTATAGATAATAACTTTTATCCAAGACCTACATCATTTACCTTAGGTGTTAATATTGATTTTTAATAAAAATATAACTATGAAAAATATAATTAAAAAACTCTTTTTTGTTCTAGCTATTACCGCTTTGGTAACGGCTTGTACAAATGATTTGAATCAATCGCCAATTGATCCAGACAGTTTTACACAACAAGACGTATTTGCCAATGCTACCGAAGCAAAAGGTGCTTTAGCAAAATTATACGCAAGTTTGGCGCTTACAGGACAACAAGGTCCTGCTGGTCAGCCAGATATTGCAGATATTGACGAAGGCTTTTCTCAATATACGAGAATGCTATTTAACCTCAACGAATTAACAACAGACCATGCCGTTGTGGGTTGGGGAGATCCTGGGTTACCAGATTTACACGGACAATTTTGGTCTAGTAGTAATGATTTTACAGAAGCTATGTACGCGCGTTTAGCACAAGTGGTTTCTTTTAGCAATTCATTTATTAAAAATGCTGGAAATTTATCAGGTTCAGATATAGACACATTTATTGCAGAAGCCCGCTTTTTAAGAGCTTATGCGTACTATAATTTAATGGATTTATATGCAAATGTACCTTTAACTACAGTAATTTCTACAGATTTGCCTGCTCAAAGCAATAGAGCCGAAATCTTTGCATTTGTAGAAAAAGAACTTTTAGATATTCAAACTTTACTACCTGCAAGTGGTTCTAATGAATACGGTCGAGTTGACAGAGTAGCTGCTTGGGCTTTATTATCTAAATTGTATTTGAATGCCGAAGTTTGGACGGGTACACCTAAGTATAATGAATGTGTAACTTATTCAGATAAAGTAATGAATTCGTCATATTCTATTAATACAAATGATGCCAATGGTAACGGTACAGCTTATGACGAATTATTTTTAGCCGATAACAATACCAATGGTGCTCAAAACGAATTTATTTTTACAGCAAATTTTGACGGCAATCAATCTCAAACTTATGGCGGTACAACTTTCTTAGTTCATGCGGCTATAGGTGGGTCAATGGATCCCGCAGACTTTGGTGTTAACGGTGGCTGGGGGGGCTTACGTACGACTAAAGTTTTAGTCGATAAATTCACACCTCATATAGCTCAAAGCACTTTAAATCCTCTAAATACAGCTCTTGGCGCAGCGTCACAATGGGGTTTGGTTGGCGACGCCACACCTAACGGTTGGGGTACATTGCCAGATATGGTAATGTATGAAACAGCTACAGATAATTATGCCGTTTATGCCGTATTAGCAGATGGCGATATAAAATTCCGATTTAATAACGATTGGGGTACTAATTATGGTGGCTCAGGAACAGATGGTGTTTTAGGTGGAGATAATATAACTGTTACGGCTGGTGCTTATTTTATAACTATGGATGTAGCCAATCTTACTTATAACATTACACCTATAAATGATAAAAGAGGAATGTTTCATACAGATGGCCAAAATTTAGAAATTGCTAAAATACCACCTTTTAAAGAGGGTTATGCTGTAACTAAATTTAAAAATATAGATTCTAATGGCAATGCAGGTAGCGATGCTACGGGCAACTTTGTAGATACAGATTTAGCATTAATTCGTTTGGCTGAAATTTATTTAAATTATGCCGAAGCAACCTTAAGGGGTGGTGGTGGCGATTTAAGTCTAGCTGTTAATAAAATAAATGAATTGCGCACACGTGCTTATGGCAGTACTGCTGGAAATATTACAAGTGGCGATTTAGATTTAGATTTTGTTTTAGACGAAAGATCAAGAGAATTGTATTGGGAAGGCCAACGTCGTACAGATTTAGTACGTTACGGCTATTTTACATCTGCTAGTTATTTATGGCCATTTAAGGGAAATCAAGCCGCAGGAAGCGCAGTAGCCTCTTATAGAAATATTTTCCCTATACCTTTCAATACTATTACTACTAACCCTAATATGCAACAAAACAACGGATATTAATAAAACAATAAAACAATGAAAAAAATTAAAATTTTAACGATATTATTTTTAAGCGTAATTGGATTGTTCTCTTGTACAGACGACAATGCCAGCTTAACATACATAGCAAAGCCAGCTGGTAATTTTGCTTTTTCAAATGCATTTCTTTCAGAATATGTATTAGAACCTACTTCTTCTGGTAATGTAGGAGAAAGATTTTTTTGGAATACGCCAGATTTTGGTGTGCAAACTAATATAACTTACGAACTTCAAAAATCAATTACGGGCGACGCTAGTGATGTTGAAGTTATAGGTTCAACAATTAATAACGACATATCAATATCTATTGGAAAACTACTTAAATACGCTAAAGAAGCAGGTTTAGATAATGACCCATCTACTCCAGCCCCTGATACAGGTACTGTCTCTTTTAGAGTAAGAGCTTATGTGGGTGATGCTGCTTCAACAACTGAACAATTTACAGATTTTGTTGCACTTACTGTAGTATTACCAGAAAATGTACCTACAGGAACTGGTTTTTCTGTTACTACTTGGGGCGTAGTTGGCTCTGGATATAATAATTGGGGTGCTTTTTTAGATTCTCCATTCTATACAACTAGCGATCCAGACGTTTTGGTTGCTTATGTTACATTAGTAGATGGTGAAATTAAATTTAGAGACGATAATGCATGGGCTCTTAATTATGGAGACACAGGCGCTGACGGTGTATTAGATGCTGGCGGAGATAACATCGCTGTTACAGCGGGTACTTATAAAATTACTTTTAACACAAGTACACTTGCGTATAGTATTGATCCTTTCTCATGGGGTATTGTAGGTTCTGGTTATAACGATTGGGGTGCTACACCAGATGGTAAATTTTATTATGACTATACTACAGATACTTTTAAAGTAGGTATTAAACTTAAAGATGGCGAGATTAAATTTAGACTAAATAATGACTGGGGTACTAATTTTGGAGATACTGGTGCTGATGGTACTTTAGAAGCTGGCGGCGATAATATTGCTGTAACAGCAGGTTTTTATACTGCCTCTTTAGATCTTAACGCTAACACTTACACATTAGAAGCTGCTGACGTTTGGGGTGTTGTTGGTTCTGGTTATAACGATTGGGGTGCTACACCAGATTATAATTTAACCGAAGTAAACCCAGGTATTTGGGTTGGCGATATCGTACCGCTTCTCGACGGTGAGATTAAATTCCGTCTAAACGAAGACTGGGGTTTCAATTTTGGTGACACTGGTGCAGATGGTACTTTAGATGACGGAGGTGATAATATTGCCGTTACAGCCGGTAATTACAGAATAGTACTCGATTTAAATGAAAACACATATTTACTTAATAAAGTGAATTAATTACTTGAATTAGATTTTTTAAATAGGCTATGAATTTTTCATAGCCTATTTTTTTAAACAGAATATTTTTTAATTTTAGAAAATGAAAAAAACGCTCCTTCTTTTATTTATATTAGTGCCCATATTTACTTATTCGCAGGTAACAACGTCGCCCTCTATTCCAACAGTTTCAGATGCTATAACCGTTACTTTTGATGCTACAGGAACTGAACTTGATGGTTACACAGGTACAGTTTATGCACATACAGGTGTATTAACGTCTGCATCCTCTAGTACTGGAGATTGGAAACATGTTATTGGTTCTTGGGGCAATAATACTACACAACCAGCGCTTACTAAAATAAGTACCAATACTTATCAATTGCTTATAACACCAAATGTAACCTCTTATTATGGCGTTGGTTCTACAGAAACGGTAACCGATTTGGCATTTGTTTTCCGTTCATCAGATGGTAATAAACAATCACGCCCTGATTATTTTGTAACCGTTTTCAGCGCTGGGCTCAATGTCTTAATTACCAGTCATGCCAATAATGACGCTATTACACAAAACACAACGCAAACTATTACAGCAGATGCCTCTTTAGCCTCAACCATAAAAATATATGTCGATAATGTACTTCAAACGACAACAGCTTCTACCACAACAGCTAGTAAAAGCTATACTTTTTCTACAACGGGAAGTCATGTTTTAAAAGCTACAGCTACTTTAAATAGTGCAACTGTAACGGATGAAGTAAGTGTTTTTGTTAAATCTACAACACAAGTGGCCAGTATCCCTGCTGGGATGAAAAATGGTGTCAATAAAAACAGTGATGGCAGTGTTACTTTTGTTTTAACAGCCCCAAACAAAACAGATGTTTTTGTTTTAGGCGATTTTAACAATTGGCTTCTTAACAGTGCCAACCAAATGAAACATGATACAACTACCAATCAGTTTTGGGTTACTGTATCGGGCTTAGATCCCAATACCGAATATGCTTATCAGTATTATGTTGATTATTCTTTAACAGTAGCCGACCCTTTTGGTCATAAAATATTAGATCCTAGTAACGATCAATATATTCCCTCAAGTACATTTCCAAGTTTAAAAGCCTATCCAACAGACTTAACAACAGGTATAGTTTCTACTTTTAAAATAAATTTACCCACTTTTACTTGGGATGCTTTTACAGCGCCCACAAAAGACAATCTCATTATCTACGAAATGCTTTTACGCGATTTTGACGTGGTAGGTACAAGCGATATAGGCGATTATAACCAAGCGATGACGCATTTAGATTACCTTCAAAATTTAGGGATTAATGCTATAGAATTAATGCCTGTTTCAGAGTTCGAAGGCAACGATAGTTGGGGTTATAATCCTGATTTTCATGGGGCTTTAGATAAAGCTTATGGAACCCCTACTAATTTTAAAACATTTATAAACGAATGCCATAAACGTGGTATAGCCGTTATTATGGATGTAGTTTACAATCATACTATGGGGCAAAGTCCTCTAGCAGAATTATGGTGGGATGCTGCCAACAGCCGTCCTAGTGGCACAAATCCATATTTAAATGTTATTCCTAAACATGAATTTAATGTGGGAAATGATTTTAACCACGAAAGCACTTATACCAAAACCTATGTTAAAGAAACACTACAATATTGGTTAGAAGAGTATAAGGTTGATGGTTTTAGATTCGATTTATCTAAAGGTTTTACCCAAACCAACACGCTTGGAAATGCGGGGGCTATGGCTAATCAAGACAATAGTCGTATTGCTATTTTAAAAGATTATGCCGATTTTATGTGGACGGTTAATCCCAACACCTATGTTATTTTAGAACATTTTGCCAACAATTCTGAAGAAACCATTTTAGCTAACTACGGCATGTTGCTTTGGGGCAATATGAATAATAATTACAACCAAAACACCATGGGTTATTCTAGTAGTTCTGATATTTCTTGGATGTCTTACAAAGCACGGAGTTGGAATAATCCTCATGTAATAGGATTTATGGAAAGTCATGATGAGGAACGCTTGATGTACAAAAACCTTCAATTTGGTAATAAAAATCTTAGTGGGAGTTACAATGTTAAAGATTTAGCAACAGCTTTAAAACGAGAAGAGTTAGCCGCCAATTTCTTTTTTACCATTCCAGGTCCCAAAATGATTTGGCAATTTGGTGAATTGGGTTATGAAATTACTATAAACCAAAACGGACGAACAGGTAGAAAACCAATTCACTGGGAGTATTTTGACGATGCAAATCGTAAAAATGTATATGATATCTGGCGTACTTTAGCTATTTTTAAAAAGACACAACCCGTTTTTAATACAACAGATTTCACGCTAACCGTTACCAATTTAAATAAACGTATTATTTTACGTGACGCCACTATGGATGTGGTAATTCTTGGCAATTTTGACGTAACTACACAAAGTATAGCACCCAATTTCACTAAAACAGGCACTTGGTACGAGTATTATACAGGAAGTACATTAAGTGTTACCAGCTCAAATATAACGACACCAATTTCATTACAAGCTGGCGAATACCGTTTGTATTCGTCTGTGCAATTAAATAGTCCTCTTGGTATAGAAAAGGTAAAAAGTGTTTTAAGTCAATCGTTAAAAGTATATCCTAATCCGGTTAAAAGTGCTTTTAGCATAAGTAAAGAAACGCAATCTGTTAAAATTTACGATATTTCAGGACGATTGGTTAAACAATTTAAAGGGCGTTTTTCTAAGGATAAATCTTATGATGTAAGTCGACTTACTTCAGGAATCTACATGCTTATTATTAAGACGGTCAACAATAAATCTGTTGCTAAAAAATTAATAAAACAATAGCATTACTTTATATGTATTTCAAGCCTAAAACTTAAAATGTTTTGGGCTTTTTTTGTATTTAATTTTCAAACTGTAAAATATAATTGTTTGATTTTTATTAACTTCGCATAATTATACCAAATCATTTATTAATTTGACTATGAAACAGATTTTATTTGCTATTGTTATTTTGTTGAGTTCAAATTTTTTAACAGCGCAATCTGATAAAGAAATTGCTGGCGTTTATTTAAAAAAAGCAAAAGAAAATTATGAAAAGCTAGAGACAGAAAAGGCTATAAATAATTTTAATAAAGCCGTTAAATTGTTAGACACTATAACAAAATCAGATCAAGCGCGGTTAGGTGTATTAATTCATTACGAACTAAGAGATTATAAAGAGGCTTTTAAATACGCCAAATGGTATTTTAAATTGGTAAAAAATAAACGCACCAAAGATTACCAGCAATTATTAGAGCTGTATGTTGATATTAAAGATGAGTTAGATATACAATTGGCTGACGAAAAACGATTAGAAGCAGAGCGTTTAAAAAAAGAAAAAGAAGCCCAGCGAATAGCGTCCTTAAAAAAGGATTGGCAAAACAAACTAAAAACGATGGCTATAACGGCTGATAGTATTTATGCTTTTGACAAAAACAATATCGCATTATATAGAAAATCTGGTAATTATGGTGTTGTAAATGACAAAGGAATTGTTCTTTTAGAAGCGGCCAATTATAAAGCAGCATACCATTTTGACGGTTACATTATATTAATGAATAAAGCCGAAAACCCCACAAAAATATATTGTTTTAATGCCCAGAAAAAACTGTCTTATAAATTACCTGATATCTCAGCATTTAACCAGCTGTCAACACATTATGGACACATAATGCTACCCCGTGGTAATGATAAATTAGTGGCTTATCCAGATAATACCTCAAAAGTTTTGGTTTATGATTTAGCTAGCAAGGCATTTATTTCGTTTAAGGAACAAAAGACTTTATTTAAAGCATTACAAAAAAAGAAAGCTATTTCTAGTTACAATAAAAATGGGGAGCTCAAAGTAAATAAAAAATGGTATCGTTTTGGCGGTATTGTAGGCGGTGGTATTATACCCCTTTATAGCAAAGAAGACTATACAATTAATGGTTATTTATGCGCAATAGATGGTCGTAAATTAGAAAGCAGCATCTATAATTTTATTGGTTATTTTTATAACGATAAGTTTCAGGTAAATACAGGTGACACTACTTTTTGGATTAATCAAAATGGCACAAAAGTAGATGCACCTGTAGACGAAAGTGGCATTTATAAAGGCAACACAAAAGTTTCTAAATTAGATAATAAAAAGTATGTATTTTACCTATTAGAAGAGGGTGTTAAAACATATATTTCTGGAAATAAAAAATTACTTAATCAAGTAGACTTCATCAAAAACAATTAAGCAAGCGCAAAGACTTAATTGTTTTTGTTGAAGATTTTTTTTAACAGCATTCTATATATAAAACAATTTAAATACAAATTCCCCCTACTTTTTTTAAAACTTTAATATTGTACTGTAGTCTCTCTATTTAAATTATTTTTGTAGCATAATTATAAGTACCATTCTCTTGATAAATTACGAATTAGAAATGAATCAACTAGGAAAAGAGGGTATCCCTTTTTTCTTCCTGATTGATTATGAACAAAGGGAACCTAATATATTTCCTTTGAGTGAAATCCCTAATTCACTTTTTTTTAAATCAGGTCTTTTCACAACAAAAAACCCTAAATCTAAGTTAACAGATAAGGTAGCATTTACGACTCATCCAGTGACGTTTGAAACATATAAAACAGCTTTTTTACAAGCCAAAAAAGAAATATTAAAAGGATATTCTTATTTACTTAACCTCACTTTTCCCACGCCAATAAAGACAAACCTAAGTCTTTCAGAAATTTATAATCGCAGTAATGCATCTTATAAAATACTGTATAACAATAAATTTGTGTGTTTTTCTCCAGAAGCATTTGTAAAAATAAAAGAAGGAAAAATTTACACTTACCCTATGAAAGGCACAATTGATGCATCAATTCCTAATGCCAAAGAAAT
The DNA here is from genome assembly GCA_964529645.1 of uncultured Flavobacteriaceae bacterium. Taxonomy (GTDB): domain Bacteria; phylum Bacteroidota; class Bacteroidia; order Flavobacteriales; family Flavobacteriaceae; genus CG1-02-35-72. Next base: position 3,248 of record CAZGZH010000003.1, on the reverse strand, counting down.
TATTTTAAAGGATGCCAAAGAAACCGCAGAACACCATACAATTGTAGATTTGCTTAGAAACGATTTAAGCATGGTAGCTAAACAGGTTAGCATTAAAAAGTTGCGTTATGTCGAATCTATTAAAACCAATTCTAATACTTTATTGCAAGTCAGTTCAAAAATAACGGGCATTTTACCAGACAATTACGCCAAAAACATTGGTACAATTATCTCGAAATTATTACCAGCAGGTTCTATTTGTGGCGCTCCTAAAAAGGAAACGCTAAATATTATAAAGCAAGTAGAAAATTATAAACGTGGTTATTACACGGGCATAATGGGTGTTTTTGACGGTAAAAATTTAGACAGCGCCGTTTTAATACGTTATATTGAAAACGAAAATGGTAAACTAATTTATAAAAGTGGTGGTGGTATTACGCATCTTAGTAAGGCCGAATCAGAATATCGAGAATTAATTCAAAAAGTATATGTCCCTTTTAATTGAAACCATAAAAATTTGTCGAGGTAAGATTTTAAATCTGAGCTATCACAATATCCGATTTAACAAAACACGATTTGAATTGTTTGACATTAAAAAAGAGATTGATTTGAGACAAATTATAAATTTAAAAGTACTTAAGTCTCACGACACATATTTATGTCGCGTAACCTATGACGCAGAAATAAAAAAAGTTGAATTTGAGTCTTATACACCAAAAAAAATAAATACAGTTAAGTTAATTCACGCGAATAATATTATCTACAATTACAAATTTAAAGATAGAGCGGCTTTTAAATCTTTAAAAAAAGAGGCTGATGCCGATGCTATTTTGATAGTTAAAAATGGGGAAATAACCGATTTTTCTTTTGCCAATGTCGTTTTTTTTACGCCAAATAACGAAGTTTTTACACCCTTAAATCCTTTACTAGAAGGCACCAAGCGAAACAAGTTGATGGCAGAAAACATAATAAAAGAACGCGTCATTAAGGTTTCTGATTTGCATCTGTTTAATAGGTTTAAGCCTATAAATGCGATGTTAAATTTTGAAACGACACCATTTATAGCTGTCGAAAATATTTTATAAAAGAGTTTATTTTTTAGAAGCTAAAAACGTGCTGTCTGAATTCAATAAAATATATTTATACAATCTACTATTAATGTTTTGTAGCCTGTTATTTGTGCCTGCTACCAGTTTTGTGTGAACTTTTTTTACCTTTCCATTAAATTTAAAAAAGAGATCCTTTGGCGTGGCGTTTATTTTTTGACCATTTTTTATGAAATTACCAAAATTGTAGTACAATATATAAGACCCATTTATAAAGTAAATTTGTAAGTTGTATGCAAGACCATAGTTAACAAGAATACCGCCTCTTTTAGGGTTCCAAACGTCATAAGCCTGCCCTTTTATCCAAATATTATTTTCATCAGTCTTTAAGACGGACATAAAGGCGTTTTTTTTTACCCAATTTAACGTATTGTTATAGAGTTTATCGGTACTTATAAAAGGCGTATTGACAACAATTTTAGTCTTGGCATTTGGCGTTAACTTTAAAGAATCAAATTGCGCAGACAGAATGATACTTTTTAATATTAAGATTGAAAAAAGTAAAATTCTCATAATTTTTAATTTTAATAGTGACTTGTATATATATAACAACTCATTATTAAAATTCCCTCAAATAAGAGATAATTACTTAGAATATAAACTTAAAAATGATACATTTTAATGAGAGAACTAATTACTTGTTGTTAAAAAAAGTAACACTTTTAAAACTTTCTATCTGGATTAAAAGCCCCTAAATTTAATGACGTTTTTTTACCGTTTATAATTTCAGATATCAATTTCCCAGTTGCGGGACCTTGGCTCCAGCCCATCATAGCATGACCCGTGGCAAAACACACATTTTTGAAGTTTTTTGTACGGCCAATAAAAGGGAGGCCATCTGGCGAAACGGGGCGTAAGCCACTATCAGCTTTTGCCATCTCATCATTATTTATGGTGATATTTGGATAGAAAGCATGTGCCGCATCAGCAATAGCTTTAACCCTTAACGGATTGATATTGTGATTGATTCCTGCAATCTCCATGGTACCCCCAAATCTTGTAAAGCCAGCCATAGGCGACACGGCTGTATTGCGCTCGGCTAAAATAGCCGGATACTTTATGCCTGTTTTACGATGTACGTTTATACGATAGCCTTTTCCTGCTTGGACGAGCATTTTTACACCTAATTTTTTAGCCAAAAGAGGTGTCCATGAACCTGTAGCAATAACCAATTCGTCAAAATTTAATGTTTGTTTTGTTGTTGTTACCGATTTAACTGAATCTGAATTAAAATCAAAATCTAAAACGGTTTCATCGGTATAAAAAGCAACTCCTTTTGACGCTAAATAACGCTGTATTTTTTGCATAAAATCATCAGGAGTTGAGTGGGCGTCGCAAGTGTAATAATAGGCGCCTTCAGCGTTTATTTCGGGCTCCATTTTATGGAGTTCGGCTTTGGTAATTTGAATTACTTTTAAACCTTGCGCTCTAGCAACTTCGGCTAAATGAGATTCTTTATCTTCAAATTTGGGCGTTTGGTAACACATCAACAAACCTTTGCGCTCAAACTGAAAATCAAAAATAGATTGGTCTTTCATTTCTTGATACAATTCTCTGCTAAACACAGTCAAATCTTTAATTATTGGCGCTGCTGCTTTTACGTGTTTAGCTGTAGCCGATTTGTAAAATGCCCAAGCCCAACGCCATAAATCGGTGTTAAACCGTGGTTTTAGATAAAACGGACTAGCTGGATTAAACATCATTCTAATACCAGAAGCTATCATACCTGGCGCAGCAAGCGGCACAACATGACTGGGTGAAATATAACCCGCATTGACAAATGATGCCCCCGAACTAATGTCAGATTTATCTATTACAATAACTTCGTACCCTTCTTTTTGTAAATAATAAGCGGTAGAAAGGCCTATAATACCGCCCCCAATAATGACTACTTTTTTCATTTTATATTACTTGAAATCCTTTTACATAAGGGTCGACATCATCTAAAATAATCTGGTTATAGCCTGTAATTATAGCCCAGCCTTTTATACTTGGATAAATGGCTTTTTTACCAGCCAATGTGGTTTCTTTTACAATGCTACCAATAAATTTTGAACCGATAAAACTTTCGTGGATAAATTTATCACCTCCCTTTAATTTTCCTTGACTAAATAACTGTGCCATTCGGGCAGAAGTACCTGTGCCACACGGACTTCTATCAAT
>CAZGZH010000002.1:0-18647 GCA_964529645.1 uncultured Flavobacteriaceae bacterium | reverse complement strand
TCTACAAAAGGGCATTCAATGCCCGAATCACCTATAAGGAAATTAGTGCCTTATGCAGAAGGTGCTAAAAAAAGAGGTCTTAAAGTATACCATTTAAACATTGGCCAACCCGATATAAAAACACCACAAATAGCATTAGATGCTGTTAAAAACAACACTGTAGAAGTGCTGGCTTATAGCCGTTCTGAGGGCTCTGAAACTTATCGCGAAAAAATAACCAAATATTATAAAAACCAAGATATTGAAGTCGCTGCCGATGACATCATCGTTACAACAGGGGGTTCTGAAGCACTCTTGTTTACTATTGGCAGTATTGCCGACCCCGATGACGAAATAATAATTCCAGAACCTTTTTACGCCAATTATAACGGTTTTTCTACGGCAAGCGGCGTTACTGTTGTACCTGTTAATTCTTCTATAGATGACGGATTTGCCTTACCTCCTATTGAAGATTTTGAAAAACTCATCACTTCTAAAACAAGAGCTATTTTAATTTGTAACCCTGGTAATCCAACAGGTTATTTATATACTAAAGATGAAATAGAAAAACTAAAAAAACTGGTACTAAAACACGACATCTTTTTGATTGCTGACGAAGTCTATCGCGAGTTTGTGTACGATGGTTTAAAACATCATTCGGTTATGAGCGAGGATGGTTTAGACCAGCATGCCATCATGATTGACTCTGTTTCTAAACGCTACAGTATGTGTGGTGCTAGAATTGGCTGTATCGTTTCAAAAAATAAAGAATTGATACAAACAGCTCTCAAATTTGCACAAGCCAGATTGAGTCCACCAACTTATGCGCAAATTGCTAGTGAAGCCGCTTTAGAAACCGCTCAAGATTATTTTGAAGCCGTAAAAGAAGAATATGTAAGCCGCAGAGATACCTTAATTGCAGCCTTAAAAAATATTAAAGGCGTTAAAGTGAGTACCCCAAAAGGGGCTTTTTATTGCGTTGTACAATTACCTGTAAAAGATGCCGACCATTTTGCACAATGGCTTTTAGAAGATTTTAATTTAAATAACGAAACGGTAATGGTGGCGCCCGCTAGTGGGTTTTATTCTACTAAAGGCGCAGGGAAGAATCAAGTGCGCATAGCTTATGTTCTTAAAAAATCAGATCTTATCAGCGCTGTTAAAGTCATAAAAGCAGGTTTAGAATCTTATAAAAATATTTGAAAATACGACATAACATATCACTAAAACCTTATAACACTTTTGGCATAGATGTGCTTGCCAAAAACTTTTTTAAAGTTAATACTATCAAAGAATTAAAAGCGGTTTTAAATCAGTATCCCGATTGTTTTATTTTGGGTGGTGGTAGTAATATGTTACTCACAAAAAATATTGATAATTGTGTTGTAAAACTCGATTTAAAAGGCCTCGCAGAAAATCCCATTTCAGATAATGACGTTTTAGTAACTGCTCAAGCTGGCGAAAATTGGCACGATTTCGTTTTGTGGTGTTTGTCTAAAAACTATGGTGGCTTAGAAAATTTATCACTTATTCCTGGCAGTGTTGGCGCTTGTCCTATTCAGAATATTGGGGCTTATGGTGTAGAAGTTAAAGATACTATTACACAAGTAGAGGCATTAGAACTAGCCTCTCAAAAAACAGTAACTTTTAGCAATGCAGATTGTAAATTTTCTTATCGGAATTCTATTTTTAAATCGGTTGCTAAAGGAAAATATATTATTATTAATGTCACTTTTAAACTCACACGTCAAAACCATACTTTACACACACAATATGGTGCTATTAAAACTGAATTAGAAAATAAAGTCAGTCCAACAATAAAGGACGTTAGTAACGCCGTTATTAAAATTCGTTCCTCTAAATTACCCAATCCAAATGAGATTGGCAATAGTGGTAGTTTTTTTAAAAACCCAATTGTACACAGCTCTTTGTTTAAGGATTTATTAGCTAAAAACCCTCAAATGCCTTTTTATAAAATTGATGGCACTACTTATAAAATTCCTGCTGGGTGGCTCATTGAACAATGTGAGTTTAAAGGTAAACGTTTTGGCGATGCTGGCGTACATAACAAACAAGCTTTAGTACTTGTAAATTACGGCAATGCAAGTGGTCAAGATATTTTAAACTTAGCCGAAATGATTAAAAAAAGTGTCAAAAACACCTTTAAAATAAACTTAGAAACCGAAGTTAACATTGTAAGCTAAATTATTTTTTTACATTTACAAGCGCTTTTAAAACCTAAACTTTGAAAATTAAACTACATAACTCTCTTTTTAATATTATCTCTTTGCTTGTTATTTTATTTATTTCGAGCAGTTCTTTAGTGGCACAAAAGAAAGATTATTACGATTGGCGCGAGCATAAAGTTACTGTCCCTTTAGGCTCAATAGCTTTTGCAGATACAATGGTTAGCGCTATAAAAGGCGATCCGCCTGCCTCAACTTTTTTTACAAAAGAAGTTTATATAGTAGGGCCGCCAGATTCAAATATGTATTCTCTAGGTTATGGTGCTAGTGTAACAGTCAAATTTACAGATAATGCTCTTATCGATTTAAAAGGACCCGATTTATACATCTTTGAAGTGGGCGGTAGTTTTGAGCCTACTCAAGTAGAAATTTCTAAAGACGGCAAAGAATGGATAAATGTGGGTATTGTAAACGAGTATTCTGCCGCTTTAGATATTGCCCCTTTTATACAAGTTTTCGATAAGTTTTATTACGTCCGTTTAACGGATTTAATGACTAATTACAAACCCAATAAACGCTTTGGTGCCGATATTGATGCTGTAGTAGCTTTAAATGCTATAGATATGACGAGTCCTTGTGCAGATGTAAGTCAGTTTTTTAATAAACAAATAACTAAATGGTCTGCTAAAGGTATGTTTGAAACTACAGCAGAATATAACAAACGCCTTAAAGATTCCTTAAAATTTGCTACCCGAAATTTTAAATACAAAGCCATTCAAAGTGTCGCACATAAAAAAGCTGTTTTAAATTATGCCGATTTTGACTATGACGCCGATAACTCGATAGTAACCATAAATACACCAAATATAAAGGACTTAACCTTTAAGTTAACACGCGAGAAAGCCAAAGAGTTTTATAAAAATATCAATAATCTCAAAGTTTTAAATCCAGATTTTTCTTTAGACTGTACCAAAGGAAAATTTGTATTACAAAAAGCTGAACTTAAAAATATTAAAACAACCATAAACTATACCGCTCCAGATTATTACGAGCAGCCCCTTCATAAATTGCAATTAGATAAAAAATCTACTATTGTAAAAAAGGAAGAGCCTAAAATTAACAACACTAAAAAAGTAGTCAAAGTCGCTAAAAGTGCCAATTTCGATTCAAAAAAAATCAAAACAGCGCAATTAAAAGTCGGTCAAAAATTTCAATTACCCAATCTTTATTTTGCACCAGATTCTTATGCTTTAACAAAATCGGCCAAAAGAACATTACTGAGGTTGTACCGTTTTTTAAATGACAATCCTAAATTAAAAATAGAAATTGGCGGTCACACAAATACATTGCCTCCAGACGATTATAGCGATACTTTATCGACTAATCGTGCTAAAAATGTGGCCTATTATTTATTCACTAAAGGTATTTCTAAAGACAGAATAACTTATAAAGGCTATGGCAAAAGGCGTCCTATAAACACCACTTTTACAGATGCAGCACGTTTACAAAACCAACGTGTTGAAATTAAAGTCATCGCTTTAAAGTAAAAAAAATTATTTTTCTTTTAAAAATCAAATTACTAACAATTATCATATAAATTGAATTCATAAATTTTGTAACTTTAAGCGTTTTTAATCCTTTAAATTTACACTATGAAGATATATGATGACAAACACATTAAGAATATTGCTTTTGTTGGCGCCCACGATAGCGGTAAAACAACTTTAGCAGAGACTATGCTATTTGAGGCTGGCCTTCTGAATAGACGCGGGACTATTGAAGAAAAAAGTACCGTGTCTGATTATCAAGAAATAGAACAAGAACGTCAAACGTCAATTTACGCTACGCCGCTACACACAGAGTGGCGTAATTACAAAATAAACATAATAGACACACCGGGCTTAGATGACTTTATAGGCGAAGTTAATTCGTCTATGCGTGTGGCAGACAGTGCCGTTATGGTAGTTAATGCCCAATACGGTGTTGAAGTAGGTACAGAAATTATATGGAATTTTATTGACCGTTTTAACAAACCAACTGTTTTTGTAATTAATCAAATAGATCATCCAAAAGCAAACTTCGACGAAAGCTTTCAAAGCTTAAAAGACTTGGTTGGCAATAATGCTATTAAAATTCAATATCCATTAGTTGTTGATGGTGCGCAATGCATAATTGATGTACTTAAAATGATAATGTATAAATTTAAACCAGAAGGGGGTAAACCAGAAAAATTACCAATACCAGACGATCAAATAGCATTAGCCAATACCTTAAATAATGAGTTGGTTGAAAAAGCTGCCGAAAATGATGAAGATTTAATGGAACTTTATTTTGACAAAGGCACTTTAAACGAAGACGAGATGCGTAAGGGTATTAAGATTGGGATGCTCAATCAAGAGTTATTTCCCGTATTTTGTATCTCTGCTTTAAACGATATGGGTAGTGGCCGCTTAATGGGCTTTATAGACAATGTTGTGCCAGCTGCCGCCGATTTAAAACCACAACAAAGTTTAGAAGGAAATGATATTTCATACAATCCCAAAGACCCTACTGCTTTGTTTGTCTTTAAAACAGTTCACGAACCCAATTTAGGACGCATCACCTTTTTTAAAGTTATGTCTGGCACCATAAATCAGAATGATAAATTATTGAATTCTAGAAACGAAGAGTTAGAAGTTTTAAACCAACTCTTTATAATGGATGGTAAAAAAAGAGAAGCTGTAGAATCTTTAAAAGCGGGCGATATTGGCGCCACACTTAAGCTTAAAAATACAGAGACTAATGACACACTTTATGCAAAAGGACATAAAACAACCGTTAGACCTATAAATTATCCAGCGCCTAGGATTCATAAAACTTTTTCTGCTGCTAAATCAAATGAAGAAGAAAAATTAAATGAAGTTTTAAAGAAAATTCAAAGTCAAGATCCTACCGTTGTTATCAAATACTCTAAAGAACTCAAACAACAAATTTTATCTTGTCAAGGCGAATTGCATTTGGCTATTGTAGATTGGATATTAAAAAATAATTACGGCATTACTGCCATTTTCGAACAACCGCGTATTGCTTATCGCGAAACAATTCAGCGTTCTGCAACAGCAAGTTATAAGCACAAAAAACAATCAGGTGGTTCAGGACAGTTTGGCGAAGTACATCTAAAAATAGAGCCATGGTACGACGGTATGCCAGAGCCCGAAGGCTTTAACTTAAGAAAAGCTCCAGAAATTGTCGACCTGCCATGGGGTGGTAAATTAGTTTTTTATAATTGTATTGTAGGCGGTGTTATAGACGCCCGCTATTTACCTTCAATAATGAAAGGTGTTTTAGAAGTTATGGAAGAAGGGCCACTAACGGGTTCTTACGCCAGAGACATTCGTGTTATAGTTTTCGACGGTAAAATGCACTCGGTAGATTCTAATGACATATCCTTTAAAATAGCTGGTGCCCATGCCTTTAAAGCAGCCTTTTTAAATGCCAATCCTAAACTTATGGAACCTATTAACGAACTCATTGTAAAAGTTCCAGAAGAACTTATGGGTAATGTTATGACTGATTTACAATCGCGTCGTTCTCTTATTTTAGGTATGGAAAGCATAGGTAAATACCAACAAATAACTGCAAAAACGCCTTTGGCCGAAATGTACAAATACTCAACAACGCTGCGATCTTTAACTCAAGGACGTGCCTCATTTAGCACTAAATTTTTAAAGTTCGAACCTGTTCCTTCAAATGTTCAAAATGAATTGATAAAAAAGAACAAGGAAGCGTAATATTTAAAGGCCCAACTCTATAGGTTGGGCTTTTTATTTGTAACTTTGTAGCTTATTTAACAGTTATTTTAAATTTATTAAGATGAAACTTATCTTACTAACAGTGGGCTTATTGGCACTTGGTTTTGCCGGTATTGCTCTTAAAATTTTACTAAAAAAGGATGGTAAATTTGCAGGGACATGTGCCAGCCAAAATCCGCATTTAAATAAAACAAACGAGCCTTGTGGTTATTGTGGTAAATTACCAGAAAATTGTGACAACAAATAAATTATAAACAGTTTGGTCAACATATTACTATTTAGTTTTTATGCTGTTTTACTCATTCAAGGTTTTTATTTTCTAGGTGTTTTTAGTTTATTCTCTTGGTCTAAAACTAAAAAGAAAGCCCTAAAAGACTTTCCCGTTTCTGTTATTGTATGCGCTAAAAACGAAGCTAAAAACCTAAGTGTTTTAGCCCCCCTTTTATTAAAACAAAACTATTCTAACTTTGAACTTGTTTTAATTAACGACCGCTCAACAGACAACACTTTAGATGTTATTAAAGAAATAGCAGCTAAAGACAGCCGTATAAAAATTGTTGATATTGAGGAGAACGAACAATTTTGGGGGAGCAAAAAGTACGCTTTAACTTTAGGGATAAAAGCGGCTAAAAACGAACATTTATTATTTACTGATGCCGATTGTATACCAAATTCTGATAACTGGATAAACACAATGACACGTAGTTTTGACGAAAATAAACACGTCATTTTAGGGTATGGGGCTTATAAAAAAGAAAAAGGTTTTTTAAATAAACTCATCCGTTACGAAACACTTCTCACCGCTTTACAATATTTTTCTTATGCTAAATTAGGAGTACCTTATATGGGGGTGGGGCGTAATTTGGCTTATACAAAAGAGGCTTTTTTTAGTGTTAACGGTTTTATAAATCATATGAATATTCGTTCTGGTGATGACGATTTATTTATAAACGAAGTGGCTACTAAAAAAAATACAGCTATCTGTATTGATGCAGAAGGCTTTACAAAATCTAATCCTAAAAAGACATTCAAAGAATGGCTATTGCAGAAAAGACGTCATATAAATACGGCGGCTCATTATAAAAATAGCCATAAATTTTTATTGGGTTTATTTTACTTTTCGCAAATTTTATTTTGGATTTTAACAATAACTTTATCCGCTTTAGCTATAAAACCACTTATTGTATTACCCTTAATTGGCTTACGCTTTATACTATTCTATTTAATAATATTTTTTAGTGCTAAAAAATTACAGGAAAAAGACCTGATACTTTTCGCCTTATTTTTTGAAATTAGCTTAATTTTGATACAATTGCGTATATTTATCGGCAATCTTTTTTCAAAACCTACACATTGGTAGAAGATATTAAATTATTAGAACTCATTTCGCAAGCTAAAAAAGGCAATCAAAGTGCTTATAATACTTTGTTGAATACTTTTTGGAAAGATATTTTTAATTTTCAAAAAACAAAATGTGCCGATGAAGATGAAGCCGAAGATATTACTGTAAAAACTTTTGCCAAAGCATTTGATAAATTAGATACTTACAACACCAGTTACAATTTTAAAACCTGGCTTTTTTCTATTTCTAGAAATATAACAATAGATCATTTTAGGAAACAAAAACCAGATTTAATCTCCATTCATAAACACCAAAAAGAAATACAAAATGTTTATGACGAACAGCCCTCGCCTGCCGATAAGCTAATACAAAAACAAAATTTAGCACAATTACTCAGCTATATAAAACAACTTAAACCGCATTATAAGCAGGTTATTAATTTGCGTTATTTTATGGAAATGAGCTACAAAGAAATAGCCGAAGAAATAAACGAGCCCATAAATAATGTCAAAATAAAATTGTTGCGCGCTAAAAAACTACTGGCCGAAATTATTGATAACAGTTAATTTTATGAATAAGTTTTTCAAAATATTTAAGTCACTTGGGCCCGGCCTTTTATTTGCAGGCGCTGCTATTGGCGTGTCGCACTTGGTGCAATCTACACGTGCTGGTGCCGAATTTGGTTTTGGTTTAATTTGGGCACTTTTGTTAGTTCATTTATTTAAATATCCTTTTTTTCAGTACGGTCCACGTTACGCCGCTGCTACTGGAGAAAGCTTAATTGACGGTTACAAACGCTTAGGCAAAGGCTTTCTTTGGATTTATTACGTCTTAACATTTGCCACAATGTTTAGCATACAAGCAGCCGTTACCATAGTTACGGCTGGTTTGGCTACAAAATTATTTGGCTTTACTGATAATACACTTCTATGGAGTGGTATTATAACGGCTATAAGTATGCTTATTTTGCTTATAGGACGCTATAAATTACTCGATAATTTGATGAAAATAATCGTCTTAATCCTTTCAATCAGTTCTATTTTGGCTGTTGTTTTTGCTTTACAAAAAACAAGTTATCAATTTAATTTTACACCAGTTTTTCCAAGTGGTACAGTAGGTATTGCTTTTTTAATTGCCTTTATGGGATGGATGCCTGCCCCGCTAGACATTTCGGCTTGGCATTCACTCTGGACATTAGAAAAAGCAAAGACAGCAAAAATGACGCCCAAAAAAGCTATTTTCGATTTTAATATAGGCTATATCGGTACAATCGTTCTCGGTATTTGCTTTATCTCTCTAGGGGCTTTAGTTATGTTTAACTCTGGCGAAACTTTTAGCAACAGTGCTGGGGCCTTTTCGGCACAATTAATCAATTTATACACAAATACTTTAGGAAAAGGTGCTTATATAATTATTGCCATAGCTGCTTTTACCACTATGTTTAGCACCACTATAACCACTTTAGACGCCTCGCCACGGGCTATGGCAAAATCAACCGATTTACTCTTTAAAAATAAAACAAAAGACAGTTATTTAATTTGGTTGGTTTTATTGGGAGTAGGAACACTCATAATTCTTGGCTTTTTTATTACAAGTATGGCGCTTATGGTTAAAATTGCGACTATCATTTCGTTTTTAACAGCCCCTTTTTATGCCATTGCCAACTATTTACTTATTACCAGTAAACACACACCAAAAGAATGGCATCCATCAAGCGGATTAAAGGTGTTAAGTTGGTTGGGTATTGTTTTCTTAATTGGCTTTAGTGTTTTTTATTTAACGTCATTTTAAAAAAACTAATGAAAAACAAAACGTTAACAATATTGTTAGCTTTAATTAGCACAACTTCTTGTTTTGCTCATGGTATTACAGACGAAATGGTTTATAGTTTTTTTAGTATTGTGTTTATATCAATCGCAATTTCTATTATTATTTTAATAAAATATATTTATCCTAAAATCAAAAATATATTTATCAAAATAATCCTTAGTATTATAACACCTATAGTCACTTTTTTAATAATATTAAGTTTTATTTACTTTATACTTTACATAATTTTTCTAAAATAGATTTATAACAAAGCCAATTCGTTTAATATTTGTCACTTTTCAACTTTCATTTTTAGTTGATGCCGGGTAGTAATATTGTCCTTAAAAATCAGAACTAAACTAAAACACAAAACAGCGCTAACTTTTTAAAAGTTAGCGCTGTTTTAAAATTATTAACTTAAAATTTTTGTTATTGTACCAATACTTTTTTAGATAAAATAATGGTATTATTAGATTTAATTGTCACAAAGTAAACACCTGTTTTGAGTTTATAAGAAGGTACTGCATATTCGTAACTACCTGTACTTTGTTGTCCTTTTTTAAGTGTTGTAATAGCACGTCCTTGGATATCGTAAATGGCTATATTGGTATTGCCTCCTCTTGTAAGCGAATATTTTATATTCAAATTTTCTCCAGCATTTAGCGGGTTAGGATAAACACTTAAGTTACCATTGACATTTTTAAAATAATCTTCTACACCGGCTGTACCTGTTGTTGGGTCGCTTTGGGCATAAATACCTGTACCTGTACCTACCATAAGGGCATCGTAGAGCATAAAATTAATGACTGTACCATTTGGATAGTTATATACATTCCAAGATGTATCACCGTATTTAAAGAAATATACTTTATTATCTACGCCAACAAATAAATGTGTGGTACTGTTGGTTATGGCCCTACCCACCTCATTTGTAGTAACAACAAACCCCGTCATATCAAAAGGTGTCCACAAACCATCTCCAGAAACTGCTTTAGAATAAACTACTACTTGGTTGCTAGTAGCTGTAGGATCTGTACCAACGGCATAAAGTGTATTGGTATCGCTATCAAGACTGATGTCGTTTATACCAACTGTTATAGTGCTACCTGTACTTGTTGTACTAGCATCCATATCTTGAGTTACTGTCCAACTTGTACCGCTTTTAACTAATTTATAAATACTACTTCCTGTTGGTGCAGAAGCATCATAATCAACGCCAACATACGCTACGATATCTGAACCTTCTTGATTAAATACTATATCATTTACATCTACATCGTTTACGGTTGACTTAAACAATAATTGTTGACTCCAAGTACTTCCTGAATCTAAAGAATAAAAAAGACCCCCTTTTTCTGTTCCAGAAATAGTAACACCAGCAAAAACAATAGTTGGATCGAATGGACAAACTGTTATGGCATTAATTGTAGAACCTACTTGAGGATAATTGTATGGGGCGTCTTCTGGAGTAAATACTTTTGTCCAAGTAGCCCCACTGTCTCCTGTTTTATATACCCTAACATTCCCAACATAACACGTTTTGGTATCTGTATCTAACATACCAACTGAATGATAAGGAGCACCATCGTTATTTGGAAATATGGCATCTGTCCAACTAGGTGATGTTTGGTAATTAATAGCTTTTCGTACACCTGATTTTGAAGCAATCCAAGCTGTATTTTTATCTGTTGACATTTCCATGTCATTCACGTTTACAGCTTCTAAACCTTCGTCGGCACTTATAATATTTAAACCATTATCTAAGGACGCTCCCAAGCCTTAATCTGTGGTCATATAAACTATTTTAGTATTGTTTGGATCGGCAAATACCGAGCCGTCATTGGGATGTGTATAAGCCGATGTAACGCCAAAACTTGCCCATGTACCAGATACACCTTTGTTATTGCTAAACATATTAGAAAAATAGACATAATAGGCTGAGGCATCACCGCTGAAATCTATATTAGGTCCTGCCACGCCCGAAACAGTGGTGTCAAATTCGGTATAAGATGTACCACCATCATCAGAATAGGCTATAAACTTGGTAGAATTATCAGATCCTCCAATTAAGAAACGGCCATCTGGGGCTATACCAAAAGCATTCCAATTAACCGATGGACTAGTAAGTGTTGTGCTAACAGCGGTAAAAGTACTAGATAACGTAAGCGCATTATAGGCTTCGCTAGAAATATACAAAGCAGGTGTTGTACCACCTACAAATATTAATATTTTACCACTTGTAGGATGTATAAAATAGCTGGCATTTGGTATAGATGAGGGCAAAGCAAGACCCGAAGCCGCATCTGGTGTAAAATTATTGGTAGCGTCTAAAGTGCCAAACATTAATTGACCACTTTGCTCGGCAAAAACATAATCTCCTTTTATAAATACATTATTTACACCACCTGTTATAGCAGCAATAGCAGAAGTACTACTTGGGTCTGCTGTATACAAATTATTATTAGCTACAAAATAAAAAAAGCCAGAAGATTTATGAATCGCAATTTTTTGAACATTTGATCCAAAGCCTTGTGTATCGTCCATAGCTGGTATTTTTGTGAAAGCACTCATTACAGGTGTACCTGTAGGCGATGTAAATAAATCGGCATAAAAACCACTATTGACACTTTCTGTCGTAACAAAAATTCTAGAATGATCTGCATCAATTTGATAACCTGTAATAGCATTAATACGCCCTCCATAAACGGCTTGAACATTGGGTATGCCTAAGTCTGATTGTGCTAACATGTGAGCTGGCAATGCCAATAAAACACTTATTATTGACAATAAAAAAAGGTAATTTTTTTTCATGATGTGATTGGTTAATGATTATTAAATTTGGTTTAATAGAAAAAAGACAATTATAATGTTCAAACCTATTGGTAATTATATTTAACGAAAAAGGAATTTCCCCCATTTAATCTGTTAATTACACCCTTTATGTAATTTAGTTATCGCTAATTTTTAACCGTTTTACTATAGTAATACAATGTTAAACTTAATTATTTAAACAGCCTGTAAGTGAATTTTAATAATTTGTTACAATTAGATAATTGTTACACTTTTAAATTTTTGATGAATTCTTTTGGTGTTATACCGTGAATTTTTTTGAAATTCCTATAATAAGATACTCTTGAATTAAAACCCGAAGATAAGCCAATACCCTCAATAGATAGTTTGTTTTGTTTGTTTTCTTTTAATAAACCAATAGAATAATCAATCCTTTTATTATTGATAAAATCGTAAAAATTGGTCTTATAATGATTTTTAAATATTTGTGACAACAGGTATGGTTTAACGGCTATCTTTATACTAAAAGAGGTAAGTGTTAAACTATTGTCTAAAAATATATTATCCTTAATTTCTTTATTTATTTTTTTAATGAGTAATTTATAATCATCTATCTTTTCTGTTATAATTGAATTGCCCTCTTTAACTATTTTACTTTCTTTAATAAATACAGCTAATTGCTTTTTTGTAAATAAAGATTCGTAATTTCTTGCTGTAAATAATACTATAAAAAATACTACTATCATTAATATTGGCATTATTATAAATTCGGCTATAAAATGGGGCAGGATTAAGTAACTGATAACACTTATCAATGTTAAACTTAAAAGTGCATAATTGAATATTAAAATAAAGTGAATTTTATTTTAATCTATATTGCCTTTTAGATATTTTTTAGCTTTGTTTATATGGCTTATATTTAATAAGGCGTAGTATATGCTATTTCCTAAAAAAATAAAATTTAATAACACAAACGATAGTGTGAAATTTCCATTTTTTAAATTATATATAAATTTAGCTTTATCATCATTTATGTAAAAAAGGAAAATAAAATAAATCAAATAGCAAACAGATAAATAAAACAAAATATGCTTAATACTTTTAAATCTAAGCTTTTTACCAATAAAGTAACTTGTATAAATATAACTTAGAAAAGGCAAAACAAAACTAAGGTGACTTAATAGAAATGCCGTTGTTAGTAAACTGTTATTTTTTTGAATTACTGCTAAATTAAATATAAAATTAAAAATAGGCAGTAAAAAAATTAAGCCTAATACAATATTTACAACAGAATTTTTGCTGCGTAGCAATAAAAATAAACTCATAACTAACAGGTTTAATACGGCTGTAAAATTTATTATTGTAGATAAAGTATATTCCATTAACCCATTGTCATTTTAAATAAAGGTAATTTCTAACCCAAAGGTTCGGGGGATTAAGCCAAGCCTTCTCGTCTGCCGAAGCAAGATGTGAAGGATGATTAAATCAAAACACTCAGTGGGTTTAGTTATATACAAATATATAAATACTTTTTTACCTCTTTTTTATTTATAAATAAGCCTATCAATATACACTATCCGTTTGATATTTGTAACTTTGCCGCTTAAATTATTATCGATTAATGTCAGAAAGTAATACCACTCAAAAAAAGATTAGCAAACCAAAATGGTTACGTGTAAAACTACCCATTGGTAAAAAATATACAGAATTAAGAGGCTTGGTAGAAAAACACCAATTAAATACAATTTGTACAAGTGGTAGCTGCCCAAATATGGGAGAATGTTGGACAGAAGGTACTGCAACCTTTATGATTCTGGGCAATATTTGCACGCGCTCATGTGGCTTTTGTGGTGTTAAAACCGGGCGTCCAAGTAGTGTTGATTTAGAAGAACCAAACAAAGTTGCCGAGTCTATCAAAATTATGAAAATTAAACACGCGGTTATTACTTCTGTTGACCGTGATGATTTAAAAGATGGTGGTTCAATTATTTGGGCAGAGACTGTAAATGCTATCCGTAGAGAAAATCCCAATACAACTTTAGAAACTTTAATACCCGATTTTCGCGCTATTCACGAAAATATTGACCGCATAATTGCCGTGGCTCCAGAAGTGGTTTCTCACAATCTTGAAACGGTAAGACGTTTAACTAAAGAAGTCCGTATTCAAGCCAAATACGACCGCAGTTTAGAAGTTTTAGCCTACTTAAAAGCACAGGGTATCGATAGAACAAAATCGGGAATCATGCTTGGTTTGGGCGAAACTGAAGAAGAAGTTATAGAATCGATGAAAGATCTTCGAGCTGTTAATGTAGATATTATAACGCTTGGTCAGTACTTACAACCCAGCAATAAACATTTACCTGTCTCTGAATTCATCACGCCAGAACAGTTTAAAAAGTATGAAATTTTAGGCTTAGAAATGGGATTCAGACATGTTGAAAGTGGTCCATTGGTACGCTCTTCTTACAAAGCACATAAGCATATTTTATAAAATAGTAAAGTTATTATTTAACTAAGCCTTAACATTGCAAAATATTTTTTGGCACAGCTTTTGAAATATACAAACCTATAGACAAAAAAATATTTTCATAATAAGTATTTGAGTTAGTAGGTTAGTTAATTAGTTGAAAAACATCTGTGTAAAAGCAGGTGTTTTTCTTTTTACCAAGCTTCCTCAAAAGTCAGTTTATCATTATAAACAGCTTTAGTAAGAGGTACTAGGCCTGCACTTTTAAGAATATAGCTTACTTTTTTAGGCCAGGTTTTTCTATAATTAAAAGTATTTGGACGGCCACTAATGGCATTTATGAATAACAGCGCTGTCTTTTCTTCGAGTAAAATAGCTTTACCATTTTTAGCAACCAAACTGTCTAACATAAAGCGGGCATCTTTATAAGCTTTTATACGGCTTTTATGCGATATAAATACATTTAGAAAATCTGAAATATTTTGTAATTGTGCTTTCCCTTTTGCTTTAGGATGGTTTTTAAAATAGCCCAATTGATATGTTGTGCCCGCAACCGCATTTGGACGGTAATCTTTCTTTAAACTCTTGGGTCTTTTTTTCCAGATTAAATCCGCTTTATTATGACGTGAAATCTCCAAAGAATCAAATATAACATCACCTGATTTTTTAGAAGTTGGCAGATACAAAGCAGGTAACTCTCTATCGCCTTTACGTACTCCTAAACTTAAAATATTACCCGTAATACGACCGACATAGCCCTTATTCCACCCCGACTCTAATCCAGCCATAGCTAAAACAGCTGCCGGGGGTACATTTTCTTGAATACATAATTTTGTGACAGGCTCTGTTAAAACAGCGTAAAAAGATTTGACGTGTGCATATTTTCGCAAACTAAAAGTCTTTTGTTTAATGCTATCTTTTAATTTAATGACCTTTTGTATTGTGACTTTAGCAGGATGAACATCCTTCTTTTTAGTTTTTGCACAGGCAAAAACAAACACTAATAAAAGAGCTAATGTCAAAAGATTTAATTTCACAAAAAGTTAGAATGAGGCTATAAAAGCAGTTACTAATTTACCAATATTTTTTTCTGATTTTTTAGCGGCTTCTTGTACTTCTTCATGAGAAACAGCTTCGGGTTTACCTTCTATGCCCATATCGGTTATAACCGAAATACCCAAGCAATTCATATCCATGTGCTTGGCTACAATAACTTCTGGTACGGTTGACATACCTACAGCATCGGCGCCTAAAATACCTACCATTTTATACTCGGCAGGTGTTTCAAAAGTAGGCCCTTGTAGTGCTAAATAAATCCCTTTTTGAATGGAAATATTTTTCTGCTTTGCAATATTTGTGAATTTATTTTGAAATACAATACTATAGGGTTCGTGCATATCTACAAAACGCTGGCCAAAACGCTCGTCGTTTTTACCGTGTAAAGGATGTTCTGGCATAAAATTAATATGATCTGTAATAAGCATAATATCGCCCACGCTAAAACTTTGATTGACACCTCCACTAGCATTTGAAACAATAAGGTTTTCTATTCCTAAATATTTCATAACGCGAATTGGAAAAGTAGCTTGTTGCATCGTCCATCCCTCATAGTAATGAAAACGACCTTGCATAGCTAAAACCATTTTGCCACCTAATTTGCCATAAATTAATTTACCTGAATGACCTTTTACAGTAGAAACTGGGAAATTCGGAATATCGCTATAATCTATACTTTTTGTAATTGTTATATAATTGACTAAACTGCCCAAACCAGTACCTAATACAATACCAAATTCTGGTGCAGTTACGCCTTGTTCTTTTATATATTTAACCGTTTCTTGTACTTTGTTCCACATAATCTGTTATTTCGTTATTAAAATCTTTTGCATCCTGTAAAAATACAACTTCTATAGGTAAATAAAATACATTTTTTAAACCTATAAAAGCCCGTACATAATCTTTTTCTGTCGTTAAAATCAATGTTTTATCTAAAGCATTTGCTTTGTTTTTTATTACAGATATCTCTTTATCTGAAAAATGATGGTGGTCTTTGTATTTTAAATGCGTGTAATTAATTTTTTGTTGTGATAAATAATCTCTTAACGGATTTGGATTAGCAATACCCGTCACCAAAAGAATCTTATTATCTGTAAGCTCCTTAAGTAGTTTTTCTGAAGAAGTGTTTAGTATTGTATCTTTATACTTTATACCTGTAAAATACAATTTCTGATTGGGGTTTGGTTTTAACCGCTCTCTAATTTCTGCTTGTTTTTCTACCGATAAATCCAAGGGGCACTTAGTGACAATTATATGTGTAGCACGTCGGGCATTTTTGGGTGTTTCGCGTAAATTACCCGTGGGCAACATTATATCGTCAACGTATAAATCGTTATAAGATGTCAACAAAATATTTATTTTAGCATGCACACTACGGTGTTGAAAGGCGTCATCTAAAATTACAACATGGGGTTTGTTTTTTATTTTTTTAAGTTGGTTTAAACCATGTGCTCTATCACTATCTACAGCAACTATAAGGTCTTTATACTTAAGATAGTATTGCATAGGTTCATCTCCTATAGTTTGTGCTGTAGCCCTTTTATCAGCAATTAAAAAACCTTTAGATTTTCTTTTATAACCCCTGCTTAAAACAGCTACTTTAAAGTTGTTTTTTAACAGATTTATGAGGTATTCTACATGAGGCGTTTTACCGGTGCCACCAGTATTTAAATTGCCAACAACTATATTGGGTATAGCAAATACAGTAGACGTCCAAATACCTTTATCGTAGCATTTGTTTCTAAATCTAATAATCTGGCCATAGAAAAAAGAAAGAGGAAATAATATATAGCGTAATATTTTCACTTAAGCGAAAATACAAAAATGCCTTTAATAAACAATATAATCTAAAATTTCAAGACCATAACCCATCATACCGACCCGTTTTTTATCTTGACGTCCGTTAGAGATAACGTGTAATTTTCTGATGTGCAAATCGTGTAAAATCTGCGCGCCAATACCAAAATCTTTGTCATCCATTGTCATTTTTAAAGATTCTGAATTTTCGGTTGGATGTTTTTTAATCTGTTCTAACCTATTTAATAAATTAAATGATTGGTTTTCTTGATTTATAAAAACCATCGCGCCGCGACCTTCATCATTAATCAAAGCAAACATCTTAGCCAATTTATCGTCTGGATTATTGGTAAGTGTCCCAATAATATCATTGTTGACCAAAGTAGAATTAACACGTACTAAAACAGGTTCATCTTCGGCCCACACGCCTTTTGTCAATGCTATATGTACTTGGTCATTAGTGGTTTGTTTATAAGCACGTAATCTAAATTCCCCAAAACGTGTTGTGATATCAAAATCTTCAATTTTTTCAATTAACGAATCGTGTTGCATTCTAAACGACACTAAATCTTCTATAGAAATTATTTTAAGATTGTGCTTTTTAGCTACTTCAATAAGTTGTGGTAAGCGCGCCATTGTACCATCTTCATTCATAATTTCTACAATAACACCCGCAGGTTTAAGGCCTGCTAAACGTGCCAAATCTATAGCGGCTTCTGTATGACCTGTGCGTCTTAAAACACCTCCTTCTCTTGCTTTAAGCGGAAAAATGTGTCCAGGGCGGGTTAGTTGATGTGGTTTTGTATCATCAGCAATTAAAGAGTTTACTGTTACAGCTCTATCTTTAGCCGAAATACCTGTAGTAACACCTTTCCCATTGTAATCTACAGATACTGTAAACGCTGTTCCTAACGGATCTGTGCTATGCCCTACCATTAATTCTAAATCTAATTCTTTACAGCGTGTTTCAGTTAATGGGACACAAATTAATCCGCGACCTATACTTGCCATAAAATTTATCATCTGCGGCGTTACCGTTTCTGCTGCCGCAATAAAATCGCCTTCGTTTTCTCTATTAGCATCATCTACAACAATAACCAATTTCCCATCTTTTATATCTTCTATTGCAGATGCTATTGTGTTTAAAGCTATATTTTGTGATTTTACAATCATTTAGTTTTCTTTTTAAATCGTTTAAAGAAATTATTTACAGGCTGCAAAAATACGTCAATATTAAACAATCCTATGTCTGTTGTTGCTTTTTTAGTAAAGAATATACCCAAAGGTAACATAACAATTGTTGCCAACCATGCACCAGCATAAGCCGGAATACTACTTACTTTTGCCATATTAGCGCCTAAAATCGAAATAAAATAATAAATAACAAAAATAAAAATAGCTATAATCATAGGCAATCCAAAGCCACCTTT
>CAZGZH010000001.1:0-22151 GCA_964529645.1 uncultured Flavobacteriaceae bacterium | reverse complement strand
ATGATGGGACCATGGTTAGTGTTTGCGACCCTTATTAATAAAGCTACTATCGGTTTGTATTATGGCGCACCTTTAGATAGCGGATTTGGAACATTTGTACAAGAAGCCCAAGTCACCATGTTGGGTGTTGTACCGAGTATTGTTAAACATTGGAAAGCCTCGGGCTGTATGGAAGGTTTAGACTGGCATAACATCCGTTGCTTTAGCTCAACTGGCGAGGTTTCTAACCCAACCGAAATGACCTACCTCATGCAGTTGGCTGGTGGTAAACCCGTTATTGAATACTGTGGGGGGACAGAAATTGGGGGTGGTTACGTTACAAGTACCGTGGTGCAAGACAATGAGCCGAGTACTTTTTCTACTCCTGCTTTGGGAACTGATTTCGTTTTGTTGAATGACGAAAATAAATCTGCTCAAAAAGGGGAAGTATTTATGATGCCCCCTACAATGGGTTTGTCTAACATCCTTTTAAACCGCGACCATCACAAAGAATATTACGAAGGCACTCCCCGGTATAAAAACCAATTATTACGCCGTCATGGCGATGCGATGCTACAATTAAAAAACGGTTATTACAAAGCCCAAGGTCGCACCGATGACGCTATGAATTTAGGCGGTATAAAAGTGGGTTCTATTCAGATAGAAAGCGTTATTAATAAACTAGATTTTGTAAAAGAATCGGCGGCTATTGCCGTAGCGCCTAAAGATGGCGGACCAAGTTTATTGGTGCTTTATTATGTCGCATTAAAAAGTGACTTATCAAAGGACGCACGTCTTAAACAAGCACAAACTGTGCTAAGAAAACAACTCAATCCGCTTTTTAAGGTGTCTGATTTGTTAAAAATAGACGCCTTACCGCGTACTGCTTCTAACAAAGTCATGCGTCGTAAATTGCGGAGCGATTATAAATTTAAATAAAAACTTATGAGAATAATTTCCTATAACGTCAATGGTATTCGGGCTGCTTTAAAAAAAGGATTTATAGATTGGTTGCAAGCGGCCAATCCAGATGTGGTACTTATTCAAGAAACAAAAGCCCATAAAGAGCAACTCGATTTACAGGTATTTGACGAGGCCGGTTATCCCTATCATTATTGGTTTTCGGCACAAAAAAAAGGGTATAGTAGTGTCGCCGTTTTGTCAAAGATAAAACCCAATCATATTGAATACGGCACTGGCATCGCAACAATGGATTTTGAAGGGCGTAATCTGCGCGTCGATTTTGATACCGTTTCTATTATGAGTTTGTATCTGCCTTCTGGCACAAACGATTTGCGCTTGGATTTTAAGCTGAATTATATGGCTGAATTCCAAGAGTATATCGACAACTTAAAAAAAGAGATTCCGAATCTGATTATTGGGGGCGATTTTAACATCTGCCACGAGGCGATTGACATTCATAATCCGGTAGGTTTAAAAAACACCTCAGGGTTTTTGCCTGTAGAACGCGCATGGATTCACAGTTTTATTGAAAGCGGCTTTATAGATACGTTTAGGCATTTTAACAAAGAACCGCATCAATACAGTTGGTGGAGCTATCGTGCTAATGCGCGCAACAATAATAAAGGCTGGCGGATTGATTATTTAATGGCAAGCGAACCCTTAAAAAACCGTTTAAAACGCGCCTTTATTTTACGAGAAGCCAAGCATTCTGACCATTGCCCTATTGGCTTGGAGATTGAGGACTAAAAATATTATTAATTTATTTGGTGTGTCATAACGAGGAACGTAGTGACGTGGTTATCTCATTAAAATAGTGACTACTTTTATTGGGATTGCCACAGTTTTTTTCTAAAAAACTTCGCAATGACAGTTTTTAATTTTTAAAAGCTATTCCACAGAGTTGCACAAAGAAACTCAAAGATTCACAAAGTTTTAACCGCAAAGAGCGCAAGGATTTACGCAATGGACGCTAAGATCTTTAAAGATTCTTTTAAGTTAGATTGATACGATGACTAATAGAGTCATCATATCAATAGCAATTTAGTCAGGGCTTCACTTTGAGTGAAACCCTGACTATTCGGGAATGTTTTAGAACGTATCAAAAACACATTAATATTATGCGACACTATTTGATATTGATAATTAATATATTACCTTTACTAAGGTATTAATTACATCGTGTAATGACTCAAAAAGTAAGTATTCCTGACGAAATAATTACAAACAAAATTTATGTTATCAGAGGTCAAAAAGTTATGATTGACAGAGATTTAGCAGAGCTCTATCAAGTAGAAACAAAAGCTTTAAAACAAGCTGTAAAACGAAATATTGATATTTTTCCAAATCATTTTATGTTTGAGCTCACCAAAGAAGAAAACGACTCTTTGAGGTCACAATTTGTTACCTCAAAAAAAGGTAGAGGAGGAACTAGATATTTACCAATAGTATTTACTGAACATGGTGTTTTACAATTAGCTCATGTGCTTAGGAGTAAAAGAGCTAGGCTTATGAGTATTCGTATTACAGAAATTTTTATTAAAATGCGTGAAATACTTGTTGATGATTTAAACATAAAATTAGAAATTGAAAAAATCAAGAAAAAGCTTTCTGAGCAGGGTAAAAATATAGAATTAGTTTTTAATTATTTAGATGAACTGATAGAGAAGAAAGAAAACCCAAGAACTAAAATTGGATTTAAAAAATAAGGATAGATTGATACGATGATTATTGGCGTCATCGTATCAATAGCAATTTAGTCAGGGCTTCACTTTAAGTGAAGCCCTGACTTGCTTTATAATTAAGATTTAATTATCCCATCTGTCCTGCGGACATCCCTGCCTTGCTGGTAAGCAGGTTCCCAAAGGGAAGAAAAAACTTGATTATTGGAGTTTTGTTTTTTTGAAATTTGGAATTTCCTATCCGTCTTTTGCTTTAGTTAAATTCGGGCAAGCTGCCCACTTTTTGAAATTAATGTTTACCCTAAACTCCTTTAACAAGCTTTTCAATACGCTTAATAGCTTCGCGTAAAAGTGTTTCAGAAGTAGCATAACTCAAACGCAAACAATCAGGTGCCCCAAAAGCTTCACCAGTTACAGTAGCCACGTGAGCATCATCTAATAAAAGCATCGAGAAATCGGAAGCATTGTTAATTGTTTTTCCATTGATTGTTTTCCCAAAGAAATAAGAAATATCTGGGAAAAAATAGAAGGCTCCTTTAGGTTTATTGAGTTTAAATCCTTTGATTTCAGACAATAAATTGTACACCAATTCCCGACGGTTTTTAAACTCCATTACCATATAATTTAAGCTTGAAACGGGCGCTTCAAGCGCCGTAATGGCTGCTCTTTGCGTAATGCAGTTTGTACCCGATGTTATTTGTCCTTGCATTTTATTACACGCTTTGGCAATCGCCACAGGTGCGCCGATATAGCCCAAACGCCATCCGGTCATGGCAAAGGCTTTTGATAAGCCGTTAACAGTAATCGTTCTGTCGTACATATCTTCAAAAGCGGCAAAACTAAAAGCCGTGCCTTCGTAGATTATGTGCTCATAAATCTCATCAGAAATCACATAAATAGCGGGGTATTTTGCCAAGACATCCGCTAAAGCGCGGTATTCTTCTTTACTATAAACAGAGCCACTGGGATTGCTAGGCGAATTAAAAAATATTAATTTAGTTTTGGGTGTGATGGCTTTTTCTAATTGTTCTGGCGTAATTTTAAAATCCGAATCTATACTCGAGGGTATTTCAACAGAAACACCTTCTGCCAATTTTACAATAGCGTCATAGCTTACCCAATAAGGGGCGGGTAGCAAAACTTCGTCACCAGGATTTACGACGGCCAACACTACATTTGCCAGCGATTGTTTGGCGCCAGTAGAAACAACAATTTGCTCAGGTGTATATTTAAGCTGATTATCGCGTTCAAATTTTGTGCAAATAGCTTGACGTAAATCTAAATAACCATTTACAGGTGAATAAGAATTATAATTGTCGTCAATAGCTTTTTTAGCAGCTTCTTTTATAAAGTCTGGGGTGTTAAAATCGGGTTCTCCTAAACTGAGACTAATAATGTCAACACCTTGTTCTTTAAGGACTCTGGCTTGTGCAGCCATGGCTAAAGTTTGCGATAAAGGGAGTGTGTTGATGCGGTTTGATAATTGGTAATTCATTTTTGTGAGCTAAGCTAATGCAGGTTTTTTACCTAATAAAGTTAATAATTTAAAATGTTCTATTAAAGCACGACGGGTTGTTTTGTACTCGTGATAGGGTAAATTAAACTCTTGTGCCGTTTCTTTGACAATCTTAGCAATTTTTTTATAATGAATATGTGAAATATTTGGAAAAATATGATGCTCAACCTGATTATTTAAGCCGCCTGTATACCATGAAATAATTTTATTATTCGGTGCAAAATTAGATGTTGTAAATAGTTGATGAATAGCCCATGTGTTTTTTAAATTGCCCTCTTTATCTGGCATTGGCATGTCTGTTTTAGGTACGACATGTGCTAATTGAAAAATGACACTTAAAATAATACCTGCCGTATAATGCATGACAAAAAAACCAAGGAGCACTTTGTACCATGCGATGTCTAAAACCAATAAAGGCAAAACAATCCACAGGGCATAATAGCTTATTTTAGTAGCTATTAATACCGTCCATTCTTTGGCGGGATTTGGAAACTCGCCGTAAGATAATTTACGTTTTAAATAACTGCGCATTTGTTTAAAATCTGTTGTAATAGCCCAATTGATGGTTAATAATCCGTAAAGAAAAAAGGAGTAGTATTTTTGAAGTCTGTGAATTTTAAACCATTTTGCGTGTTTAGAAAAGCGGATAATACGTCCCGCATCAATATCCTCATCGTGCCCATGAATATTTGTAAAAGTATGATGTAAAACATTGTGCTGCACTTTCCAATTGTACACATTTCCAGCAAGGATATAAATACTGCTTCCCATCAATTTATTGACCCATTTTTTGCTAGAAAAAGTACCGTGATTACCGTCGTGCATAACATTCATACCCACGCCAGCCATACCAACACCCATAACTACAGTTAATAATAACTGTACCCATTGGGGCATATCAACTGTTAAAATAACAACCAAAGGTGCTATAAAAACACTAAAAACAATAATTGCTTTTGTGTATAAACGCCAATTGCCTGTGCGTTTTAGTTTATTTTCTTTAAAATAGGTGTTGACCTTTTTGTTAAGTGTTCTAAAAAATTTGGCCTTGTCTATTTTAGAAAATCGGATAGTTTTTTGAGTTGTCATGCTTGTTTACGATGTATAATAAAGGGCAAAGAAAATACATTATTTTAACAAAGCCCTTATAGTTATGTGAAAATTAACCTTTTTTTAGCTATTCATTTTAACAATAAGAGTTGTAATTTTGTCGCCATTAGACACAATATGGATCATATATTAAAACATTTTCCCGACTTATCTCCTGTACAAATAACACAATTTGAAAAGTTAGGAGACCTTTATAATCAATGGAATACCCAAATAAATGTGGTCTCGCGCAAAGACATAGACCAACTCTATATAAGACATGTACTCCATTCTTTAGGGATAACTAAAGTGCAAGCGTTTAAACCTACCGCCCAAATTTTAGATGTGGGCACTGGCGGCGGTTTTCCGGGGATTCCTCTGGCTATCTTATTCCCCGAAGCCCAATTTTATCTCATTGACGCTATTGCTAAAAAAATTAAAGTGGTACAAGCTGTAGCTGATGCACTGGACTTAAAAAATGTTAAAGCTGCGCAATTACGTGCCGAAAAGGTAAAAGGCACATTCGATTTTATTGTGAGTCGTGCCGTAACCAACATGCCCGATTTTGTAAAATGGACGCGTCATAAAGTAGCTAAAAAGCAAAACCATACGCTTAAAAATGGTATTTTGTATCTAAAAGGTGGTGATTTAACTGCCGAATTGATAAATTTTCCCAAAGCCCAACAATTTGCCTTAGCCGATTATTTTGACAATCCTTTTTTTGAAACCAAAAAAGTCGTCCACCTGCCCTTAAAGTATAAAAAATAGAAAATTTAAATGCTCATTAAATATTAAACTAGCTTAAGAGATTATTTTTTAATATTTTCGTTAGCCTAAAACAAGCACTTTTGAGACGCCTTATAGTTTCTGTAACTAACGACTTAACCACAGACCAACGGGTGCATAAAATCTGTACCTCACTTCAAAATATGGGGTTTGAAATTATACTTATTGGCAGGCTCTTAAAAAACAGCTCTCCACTAAAACGCCGTTACAAAACCATCCGTATGAAATTGTGGTTTACCAAGGGTTTTTTATTTTATGCCAATTATAATATGGCGCTATTTTTTAAATTACTCTTTATAAAAAAAGAGGTTTTATTAGCCAATGATTTAGATACCCTTTTACCTAATTTTTTAATCTGTAAACTGTTTAACAAGCCTTTAGTGTACGACAGTCATGAGTTGTTTACCGAAGTGCCCGAACTGATAGATCGCCCTTTTCAAAAGAATTTTTGGCTAAAAATCGAAGAAATAATCTTACCTAAAATTAAATACTGTTATACTGTTAGCAACTCAATTGCTGATTATTACAATGACAAATACAACACAGGTTTCAAGGTTGTAAAAAATTATCCCAAGCAAATTAAGAAAATCACCAAAAGCAGATTCCCATTTGAAATAGAAAATAAAAAACTTATACTATATCAGGGGGCTCTAAATAAAGGGCGTGGTTTAGAATTAATGATTTACACAATGTCTTTTATTGAAGAGGCTTTGTTTGTTTTAATTGGCGATGGCGATATTAAAAACGAACTTAAATACTTAGTTGAACAAAAAAATCTACAAGAAAAAGTAAAACTAATTTATAAAATGTCGCCTGCCGAACTTAAAAATCTTACACCTTTAGCACACCTTGGGGTAAGTTTAGAAGAAGATTTAGGGTTGAATTACAGATATGCGCTCCCCAATAAATTATTTGATTATATTCAAGCGAACATTCCTGTATTAGTGTCAGATTTACCAGAAATGAAAAGTGTTGTTTTAAAATATAACCTTGGCGAAATCGTGACAAATAGAAATCCTAAAGCACTTGCAGAGCAAATAAAGACTATCCTCACTAAAGATAATTATAAAAAAACGCTCAAAGTAGCTGCAAAACTATTGACTTGGGAAAACGAAGAAAAAAAACTCATTAAAATTTACAAAAACTTTGTCTAAACACTTACATATCGTTTCTTTCGACGTGCCATTACCAGCCAATTACGGTGGCGTAATTGATGTGTTTTACAAATTAAAAGCGCTGTCTGAATTAGGTGTAAAAATACATTTACACTGTTTTTTCAAAGATCGCAATCCGCAAAAAGAACTCGAAAAATATTGCGAATCTGTACATTACTATAAACGTCAAACAGTTTTAAAAAGTTTGAGTTCTAGACTACCGTTTGTGGTACAATCTCGCAATAGTCAAGAATTAACAGAGACTTTAAAAAAAGACAATCACCCTATTTTATTTGAAGGTTTACATTGTACTTATCCGCTTTTAGACGACACTTTAAAAGCGCGTCAAACACTTGTCCGCGCGCATAATATTGAACATTTTTATTATAAAGGACTTGCAAATAGCGAAACAAATTTGGCTAAGAAATTGTTTTTTAATCAAGAAAGTAAAAAATTGAAAAATTATGAAACGGTTTTAACAAAGGCTAGCACGGTACTCAGTATTTCTCCTTTAGAACATACCTACTTAAAAACTTATTTTAAAAAGGTTGACTATTTACCTGTTTTTCATCAAAATAATACTGTAAAAACACTTTCGACAAAAGGTAATTATGCGCTTTATGTTACCGATTTAAGAATTTCTGACAACCAAAGAGCTGCACGTTTTTTAATCGATGTTTTCAAGACAATTGATTATCCTTTGATAATTGCCAGTAGTTTTAAGAACAAATCAATACTTAAAAAAATAGCATCCTTTAAAAATATTTCATTTTCTGAAATTATAAAACAACAACAAGCCGATGATTTATTGGCACATGCCCATCTTAACGTAATGCTCACTTTTCAAGCTACTGGCATAAAACTAAAGCTGATAAATACGCTGTTTGCAGGCCGTTTTTGTCTTACAAATACACCTATGATTAAAGACACAGGATTGGCTTCTCTTTGCCTTTCAGCTGATACAATTGCCGGTTTTAAAAACTTGGTAAAAAGCTATAAAGACAAGCCTTTTACAGAAGATTTAGTAGATAAACGCAAAAAATTATTAGGCGCCTTTTTCCCTCAAAAGAATGCCCAAAAACTGGTGGGTTTAATTTGGAATTAAACTGTTTTCTGAACGACTTCAAAAACTTTTCCACCTTCGCAACGCAGTGTTTTATAAGGAAATTTAAGTATCAAAGCGTAATCGTGCGTAGCCATTAAAATGGTTTTACCACTTTTATTGATGTCTTGTAAAACTTGCATAACCTCTACAGATGTTTTTGGGTCGAGATTTCCCGTAGGTTCATCGGCTAGAATTAAATCGGGGTCGTTGAGTAAGGCGCGCGCAATAGCAATACGCTGTTGCTCACCGCCAGATAATTCAAAAGGCATTTTATAGGCCTTAGAATGCATGGCTACTTTTTTAAGAACCTCGTCTATTTTGGCTTTTATTTTAACTTTATCTTTCCATCCTGTAGCCTTGAGCACAAAAGCCAAATTATCAAAAACCGACCTGTCTATAAGTAATTTAAAGTCTTGAAAAACAATTCCTAATTTGCGTCTTAAAAACGGAATTTGTTTCTCTTTAAGATTTTTTAAGTCAAACCCAACAATTGTACCTCCTCCTTCTTTTAAAGGTAGTTCGCCGTATAAAGTTTTCATCAAACTACTTTTACCGCTTCCTGTTTTACCTATTAAATAGCTAAAATCGCCTTTTTTTAATTTTAAATTAACATCTGAAAGTACTAGGACTTTATCTTGAAAAATAGAAACATTTTGTAGTTGTAGCATCATATAAGGTTCAACGCTTACAAATGTAATTAAATTAAAATTTTGAGCCCAAGCCTTCTTGATTATTTACTTAAATTTGAGAAAATTTTAAAAAGTGCGTTTTACATTTTTCTTACTTATGAGTTTTTTTTTGATATTATGTGCTTGCGCGCGTTCAGAAAAAATAAGCTCAAAATTAAATATAGAAATTATATCTCGTGCCCCAGAAGCCGTTACAAATAATGCTGTTGCGGGTGCTTCAATTAATAACATCGATTACATTTACAGCTTTGGCGGATTAGACAGTACTAAATTATTTTCGGGAATTCATAAGCGCAGTTACAGGTATAATATCACTCAGAATAAATGGTTGCGGTTACCCGATTTACCTGATAGTTTAGCAAAAATAGCTTCGGCGGCTAATCGCATTAAAGACACTATTTATATTTTGGGTGGTTATTGTGTTTTTGCTGATGGCCATGAAGTATCCTCAAATAGAGTCCATCGATTTAACATAAAAACCAATACTTTTTTACAAGACGGTAAACCCATTCCAATTCCCATTGACGATCAAGTACAGGCCGTTTGGCGCGATAGTCTTATTTTTGTGGTAACGGGCTGGAGTCAAAAAGAAAACATGCCAAATGTGCAAATTTACAATCCCACTACAAATACATGGCAAGTAGGCAATAGTCTTCCTAATAAACACATTTTTAAAACATTTGGGGGGCAAGGTGTTTTTATTAAAGACACGCTTTTTTATTTTGGTGGTGCAGCTATGGGCAAAAATTACCCTGTACAACACCGGTTAATAAAGGGATTTATCAATTCTAAAAACCCCACAGAAATTACTTGGCAAAACAGCCTTTTAGATACGTCATTTAGCAGTTACCGTTTAGCCGCGACATGCGTTAATAATAAAGCTCATTTTATTGGAGGCAGTGCTTTAACTTATAATTACAACGGGGTGGCTTATAATAAATCGGGTGGTGTTAAACCTCATAACACAGATTTTTACTACTCTCAAAATAAAATTTATAAAAATTTTAACAGCCTTTTACCTATGGATTTACGAGGTTTAGCTTCCGTAAACGACAGTGTAAAATATATTATTGGCGGTATGGAAAACAATCAAAAAGTATCAAACAAAATTTTAAAACTAACTTGGAAAAACTAAACTTATGAAAACACTTAACAAAATTGTCTTTTTGCTTTTAAGCAGTCTTTTTATTTTATCGTGTAGCAAACCCCTGCCCACCGTTCTAAAAACAGGTATGTGGCGTGGTACTATTGATATTCAGGGTCATGACTTACCTTTTAATTTTGAAATTTCTAAAAAAGACCATAAATATAAAGCAACCCTTATCAATGGCAAAGAAACGATTCCGCTTGACGAAGTAAGTGTACAAGGTGATTCTGTTTTTATTAAAATGTACATTTTTGATATTGATATACGTGCCAAAATAAACGGTGATAATCTAAACGGTCTGTACATAAAAAATTATGCCGACAATTATAGATTGCCTTTTAAGGCATCTTTTGGTAAAAAAGGACGATTAGACACACCTAGTAGCAATGATAAATTTGACGGCCGTTGGGAGACTTATTTTATAAAAGATAATGGCGATAAAATACCCGCAGAAGGTGTCTTTAAAAAAGAAGGTAATTTGCTTACCGGTACCTTTTTAACTAAAACAGGTGATTACCGTTTTTTAGAAGGATTTTCTAAAGACAATCATATGGAATTATACACATTTGATGGTACCCATGCCTTTGTTTTTACAGCCGATTTACAAGATGACGGTTCTCTAAAAGGTGAATTTTTCTCAGGTCGTACAGGGTACAAACCTTTTACAGCTGTAAACAATCCAACATTCGAATTACCAAGTGCTTTAGAATTAACCTATCTTAAAAAGGGTTTTGATAAAGTGAGCTTTTCTTTTCCTGGTTTAGATGGTAAACCTGTTACTTTAAATGATGCTAAATACAAAGGTAAAGTTGTGGTACTTCAAATATTTGGCACCTGGTGTCCTAATTGTATGGACGAAACCCGTTTTTACAAAGAGTGGTACGATAAAAACAAAGACCGTGGTGTAGAAATTATAGGCTTGGCTTATGAAAATCCTGTAAAAGGGAAATTTGATTTTAACTACGCCAAAAGGCGTGTCGAAAAAATGAAAAAGAAATTTAATGTGGGTTATGATTATGTGATCGCAGGTATTTCTGACTCTAAAGTCGCTTCAGAAAGTTTGCCCATGCTCAACAAGGTCATGTCTTTCCCAACGTCAATAATAATTGACAGAAAAGGGAAAGTAAGACAAATTCATACTGGTTTTGCAGGACCGGCTACAGGAAAATATTACGACGATTTTGTAGAAGAGTTTAATGACTTTATGAATAAGTTAATTGCAGAAAAACCTTAAATAATTTTAATTTTTAAGGACAAATAAAGGCCCTATAAAAGTGTTTTTGGCATAAGTTTTGCCTTAAACATACAATTAATTTTTTTTTAGCGTTACTAAAGTACAATAGTTTTAATAACCCCATTTATGAACCAAATTAAAATCGTTTTAAGCCTTGCTTTTATTGTGTTTTACAATACTTCTAGGGCTCAAAAAACAGCTATTTATACCAATGATTTAGCAGCCTACAACCACGCTGTTAATTTATATCAAAACAACGATTATGCCGCGGCACAAATTATTTTTAATGCCATTGAAAATAATTTTGATAAAACCACCGAAATACGTGCCAATATTGCTTTTTATAAGGCTTTTAGTGCTGTAAAGCTTAATCAATTTGGTGCTGATGCCGCTATGGACACTTTCGTAAAAAACTTTGCTACCAGTTTAAAAGCCAGTACGGCTTATTTAGAAATTGGTACTTATTATTTTGACACAGGTAATTATGCAAAATCTTTAAAATGGTTTGCTAAAGTTGAGCCGAAACGATTGAGTAGTTCTCTAAAAGAAAAACTCCAATTTAACAAAGGTTATGCCCTTTTTATGCTTAGAAAATTTAAACTGGCCAATGCTTATTTTGCAAGTTTACTCAACTCTAAAGATTATGGCGAAAAAGCTGTGTATTATTACGGCTATATAGCTTACACAAGTAAAGAATATGACAAAGCCGATAAGTATTTATCGCAGTTATCTGGGAAACAAGATTACGCTAAAAATATTCAATACTATTTAGCAGACATCAATTTTAATATGGGGCGTTTTAAAAAAGCTATCGATATATCTTTACCGCTTTTAAAAACCATTCAGCGTCCTTTAATGCCACAATTGTCAAAAATTATTGGCGAGAGTTATTTTAACCTAAAAGAATACCCAAAAGCCATTCCGTTTTTATTAAAATATAAAGGCAATAAAGGACGCTTAAACAATAACGATTACTACCAATTAGGTTACGCTTATTACAAAGCACAAGATTATTTAAAGGCTATTTCTTGGTTTAATAAAATTGTAAGTGGTAACGACGCTGTGGCTCAAAATGCTTCGTATCATTTGGCCGATTGTTACCTCAAAACACACAATAAAACAGCGGCGCTTAACGCTTTTAGAAAGGCGTCTCAAATGGATTTTAGTTCCCAAATTAAAGAAGATGCTTTTTACAATTATGCACAATTAAGTTATGATATTGGCAACCCCTATAACAATGTAGCACAAGTGCTTATCAATTTTATAAAAGCCTATCCAAATCATAAAGAAAAAAATGCCGTAAACAAATTGCTTATCAACGCTTTTATGCGTTCTAAAGATTATAAAGGAGCCTTATCTTATTTTAAAAATCTTCACGATTCTGAAAGTAAAAAAACCTATCAAAAAGCCGCTTATTTTTATGGTGTTCAGTTGTTTTTAGAACCTAATTACAATGCCGCAATCAAAGCTTTTAGCAAAGCCATTGCTGTGAATTTAGAAAATGATTTAAACGAAAAAGCACTGTATTGGCGCGGTGAATCTCATTACAGATTGTCTAGTTTTTACAAAGCCTTAAACGATTTTAATAGGTTGAAATCTATACAAATGCCGCCTTCTGCCGATGTGAATTACAGTTTGGGTTACACACATTTTAAACTCAAACAATACGCGCAAGCCATTGGCTATTTTAAAGCTTTCGCCGATGCCAATTCTCAAGAGAAAACCAGATTGGCCGATACTTTTCTACGTCTAGGCGATAGTTATTACGCCACAAGTCGTTACACTTTAGCTATTGACGCTTTTAAAAAGGCCTCTCAATTAAGTACTAAAGAAATTGATTATGCACGCTATCAAATAGCGATGAGTTATGGTTTTTTAAATCGGAGTTCTGAAAAAATAAAAACTTTAAAACAACTCGTTGCTCAAAACAGAAATTCGCGATTATACGACGATGCGTTGTTTGAATTGGGAAACACTTATCTTAAAAGTGCTCAAGATAATTTGGCCTTACAAACTTACGACGTCTTGTTAAATACGGTAAAACGCAGTCCTTTTAAGGCCAAAGCTTTGCTTAAAGAAGGGCTGATTTATTACAATCAAGACAATCCTAAGAAGGCTTTGACAATTTACAAACGTTTGGTTAAAGATTTTAACAACGCCCCTGAATCGCGACAAGCGGTAAAAAATGCCAAAGAAATATACAGCGATTTAGGTCAAATTGATGTATATGAACAATGGTCAAAAAATAGCAATATTATTACCGAAACAGATGAGAGCTTAGACAAAGCCATGTATCAATCGGCTGAAAAGTTTTACCTTCAAAACAAGTTTAAAAAAGCGACTGAGGCGTTTAAAAAATACATCAAGCGTTTCCCAAATGGTCTTACAATTTTAGAAGCGCATTTTTACAGTGCGCAGTCCTTTTTAAATCTCAACGACGCCAATAGTGCTCAAGAGCATTTAGAATATGTTGTCTCTAAAGAGAACACACTCTTTACAGAAGAAGCGCTTTCTAAATTAGCGCTTTTATATCTTAAAAAATCTGATTGGGATAGCGCCATGCCTGTACTTGTCCGTTTAGAAAACGAAGCAGAGAAACCTCAAAACACAACTTTTGCGCAAAGTAATTTGATGAAAGCCTATTATGCTAAAGCGGATTACACAAAAGCCATGACTTATGCTCAAAAAGTATTGTTAATAAAAGACTTGGAAACCAAAATTAAAGGCGATGCCAATATTATTATTGCACGTTCTGCTTTTAAAACTTCAGATTTTAACACCGCAAAAACGGCTTATCAGGCGGTAGAGAAAACAGCTTTAGGAAAATTAAAAGCAGAAGCCCTTTACTACAATGCTTATTTTAAAACCCAAGAAAAACAATACAAAGCTTCTAATAAAGTTGTACAGAATTTAGCTTCTAATTACGCGGCCTACAAAGAATTCGGTGCCAAAGGACTGATTTTAATGTCACAGAATTTTTATGGTTTAAAAGATGCGTATCAAGCGACCTATATTCTAGAAAGCGTCCTTAAAAATTTTACCGATTATCCCGAAGTTATTAAAGATGCTAAAACTTTATTAGCAACTATTAAAGCCAACGAAGCCAAAACAAATACCTCAGTAAAACAAGATAATTAAGATGATGAAATTGCGTTTTTTATATATAGCCCTATTAATAAGTGCCTTTACATTTGCACAAAAGAAAGCCAAAGACACCTTAAAAACCAAAGTTATAAATGTGGTAAAAGCTTTTGATCCTTCGGTTTCTGACGCTTTTAAAATTCAGAAAAATCCAAGTTTAGAAACCTCTCAAACTATTAAACATCCCCGTTTTAATTATAAAATTTTTTCTGTACCGGTAGCCTCAACTTTTATATCTAAACGCGGCACATTTGTAGGTGTAAAACATCCTAAATTGCCACAGATTTACAATAACTTTATAAGTGTGGGTTATGGCAATGACAACACCCCTTTATTAGAAGCTTTTATCCATAGTAACGCTACAAAAACAAGTGATATTGGGGCTTTTGTAAATATGAAATCGTCTGATCCGAACATAAAAAACAGTGTGCTAGACGCTTCTTATTCTGATGTGAAAATTGATGCTTTTTACAAACAAAGTTTAACTAATTACGATTGGCAACTCAACTCGGGTTTACGGCTTCAAAAATCAAAATGGTATGGGTTAGGAAGTCCCTTGTCTATAGCTAGTAGTATTACAAATAGCATAAATCCTAAACAAGATTACAATAATTTTTATGTAGGTGGTGCTATGTCTTACTTTAACGCTTATTTTGAAGGGGGCACTTTTGAATATTCCTTTTTCAGCGACGATTACAAAACAACTGAAAATCATTTTTACGCCGCGCCACAATTTGCTTTTCCGCTGTCGTCTGAATATCTCACAACAATTTTTAGTGTAGATTATTTAGATGGTAAATTTAACACGGGCTATAGCAATCCTAATCCTATTTCGTACAGCTTTTTTAATATAGGTGTGGCGCCTAATTTAGAAGTTTCGCGCCAAGATTTTATCTTTAATTTAGGGGTTAAGGTCTATTACAGTTCTCCTACAGCTTTTGAACAAGAAAGTAAATTTTTGGCCTATCCAAATATTACGGCGACTTACAAAAAAGGTATGCTTAGCTTTTCTGGCGGTATAACGGGCGATTTGCATCAAAATTCTTATAAAGAATTTGCCAATGACAATCCTTTTGTAAGCCCTACACTTAACATAAAACGTACTGATGTGCAGTACAAAGCTTTTATAGGTTTAAAAGGTGTTGCTCAAAATCTGAGTTACGAATTACAAGTGTCTTATAAAAGCGAAAAGGATAAGCCTTTGTTTATTTTAAATCCGATAAAAGAATTGAGTGTTTTAAATCGCGCATACAGTTACGGCAATTCGTTTAATGTACTATACGATGATATTAAGACTTTTAACTTTAGTGCTAATGCCGAAGTAATTTATGATAAAAACCTAACTTTTGGCGGGCGGTTAAACATTAATTCATACACACTTACCAATACTTCTGAGGCGTGGAATTTACCAACATTAAAAGCTGAAATTTATGGCAAATATGTTTATAAAAATTGGTTTGCCAATACACACATTTATGTCGTTGGAGAGCGCAAAGATTTGCCCACAAATTTGTTTCCAACACTGGTGCCTGCCATATTTCTACCTGTAACAAATAAAGCTTATATAGATATTAATGTGAGTGGTGGTTATCATTTTTCTGATAGACTTACGGCTTTTGCTAAGTTCAATAATATTTTAGGAGACGATTATCAGAAATTTACCAATTTTAATGTGCAAGGATTTCAAGCTTTAGCGGGTATTACTTATAAATTTGATTTTTAATATGAAGTTATTTTTTTCTTTTATATTTTGTGTGCTTTTTATTTTTAACCAAGATAAAGTTTACACAAATTCTAGAAACAGCCACACTAATCAAATTTTGGTAAAAAAAGAGTTAGATACTTTAATCAATACAAAATATTATTTGATTCTAGGTCCTAAAAAAGCCCATATAAAAATTACAAAAAGTTTAGATAAATACCCTGATTTTACTGTACTTACTCAATACAAAGACGATTATATTCTTATTAAAAACAAATCTTCAGAAAATTTTAGAATCTTTAGAAAATACAATCCTTCAAAATCTTTTAATGATTATAAGGTAGCTATTTACAAAGGTACATTGGCTACGCCAGAATTCAATACCAACACTAAATCTAAAATGTTTATTACCCGTATAAAAAATGAGTGCCGACAAGGCATTAATTTTGCGGGTCGTTATACATTTATTTCTATTGGCTGTGGTACAGCTTGTCAAATTAACTTTTTAGTCAACCGTAAAACGGGAGAAATATACAAGCCTTTTACTTCTTCTTTGGGTGTGGAATTTAAAAAGACAAGTAATTTATTAATAAAAAATATTGGTGCAGTAGATTTAAAAACCAATTTAATTGAGGTGTGTACTTATTGTGTCGTCAGTCTAGAAGTTTGGAATGGTGAAAAATTTATAGAAATTGAGTAAATCTACTTTCTAATATTAAGGACTTTTACTCCTTCTTCAACACCAAATTATCTGTTTTATAAGTTTTAATCTCTCCGTTGACGTCACCATAAATTAAAAATACTTTAAAATTATTGTGTGTTTTTAAGAAGCTTTTGGTTGCCTCTAAACCCATCGCTATAAAAGCTGTGGCGTAACCATCAACATCAGCACAATCTGTCGGCGCAATAACCGAAGCGCTTAACAAATTACTCATAGCGGCATAACCTGTTTTGGGGTTGATAATATGGATATACTTTCGTCCTAATGTGTCTAATTTAAACTTGCGATAGCTACCAGAAGTGGCAATAGATTCATTTTGTAAAGTAACAGTGGCTTGAAAACTTTGTGAGCCATCAAAATTGGGATGCTCAATAGCGACGCGCCATTTTTTAGCACCTCTGGCTCGGATTTCTCCTCCTATTTCTACAAGGTATGTTTCTACATTCTGACTTTCAAAATAACGGCCAATCACGTCAATAGCATAGCCTTTGGCAATGGCATTAAAATCTATATAAATATTTTTATCGGTTTTAACAATGTGGCGATTTTTAAGCCGTACTTTATCAAATCCCACATATTGTAAAAGTGAATCTATTTGGTTTTTACTGAGGCTGGCCATCGTTTTTTGAGGGCCAAACCCCCAAGCGTTAACCAAACTGCCAATAGTTGGGTCGAATAGGCCGTTTGTTTCTTTAAAAATAACTTTAGATTTGTTGTAAACCTCTTCAAAATAGGCATCCACCACAACAGAAGTATCGCCTTGGTTGATTCTAGAAATATCTGAAGTGGAAATATAAGTTGATAATGACTTGTTAATAAGATGTAAAAGACTGTCAATTTGTTTAGAAAAATCGCGTTGTTGAGTATCGTAATAACTTATATGGAAGGTTGTTCCTAAAGCGTTTCCTTCTAGTTTTTTAAATTCGTTTTGTTCTGTTTTAACACAAGAAACCACAAAAATTATCGCTAAAAAAAAGCCTAAAAAACGTCTCATAAATTGAATTATAAATCGGTTTACAAAGTTACAGTAAAAAATAGTCATAAAAATTACATAAATTTTAGAAAATGGTATATGGTTTTAGCTTGTTATTTAATACTTTTGTCCAAAATTTAATCCCCATGAAAAATATTTTAGGACTCCTTTTGTTTGCAGCTGTTTTTTTAACTTCTTGTGTATCACAAAAACAATTCACAGAATTACAAAGCACTTTAGATACAACCAAACAAAGTTTAGTTGATGCTAAAGCCAATCTAACTAAATGTATTCTCGAAAAAGAAAAAGCCAATTCTAATTTTAAAACCTTAAGCGATCAAGTTGGTCATCTTAAAAAAGCTAACAATGCCTTATTAGAAAACTTAGGCAATATGGCTTCTCTTTCTAAAAAAGAAGCCGAAAATCTTGAAAAATCACTCGAGAATATCAAAGAAAAAGACTTGCGTATTCGTTCTATGCAAAACGCTATTACTAGAAGAGATTCTGTTACACTTGCTTTGGTCACAAGCCTTAAAGGTGTATTAGACGATATTAACGATCCAGATATTGAAGTTAACGTAGAAAAAGGTGTTGTTTATATTTCGCTTTCAGATAAGTTGGTTTTCAATACAGGTAGTTTTGTTGTTTCAGATCGTGCTAAAGAAATTTTAGGAAAAGTTGCTAAAATTGTCAATGACAAACCCGATATCAATATTATGGTTGAAGGTCATACTGATAATGTCACTATTAAAAATGACGTGGTAGAAGATAATTGGGACTTGAGTGTAAAACGCGCTACATCTGTTGTGCGTATTTTACAAAACGATTTTAGTGTTGCGCCAGAACGTATGACGGCTGCTGGTAGAAGTTCTTATGTGCCTATTGCTGATAATGCTACAGATGCTGGGAAAGCTAGAAACCGCCGCACACGTATAGTTATCTTACCTAAATTAGACGAGTTTTATAACCTTTTAGAACAAGGTATGAAAAAAGCTAAATAAAAATTTGTAATTAACTAAAGTTAATTATGTTCTTGAATTTAAAACGTCCCGATACTCGGGACGTTTTTTTGTTATCTATTTACAGTCAGGGCTTCACTTAAAGTGAAGCCCTGACTAAAATCTTTTACCAACCGTCTTTTTTAACTATTCCTTTTCTTATAAGTGCATATTTTCTAGATAAATAGGCTTTATGAAACCTCTTAAAATCTTTTCCGTTTTTAATTTTATTCATAGTATATTCTGAACTATCTATGGGAATATAGCGAGCCTTTCTTTTGCCCTCATTAATAATAAATAACTTACCCTCTTTTTTTTCTATAAAACTGATAGTTGCTTTCTCTTTGTTATCTTCTTTTCTGTAGGCAAAAAGAGTGTCGCCTTTTATTTT
The DNA here is from genome assembly GCA_964529645.1 of uncultured Flavobacteriaceae bacterium. Lineage (GTDB taxonomy): Bacteria > Bacteroidota > Bacteroidia > Flavobacteriales > Flavobacteriaceae > CG1-02-35-72. Next base: position 2,884 of record CAZGZH010000001.1, on the reverse strand, counting down.
ATATTTAGTAGGACTTGTTAAAAAATCATTATCTCCAAAATAATAATGGTAAGTACTATCATTATAAAAAGCCTCATAGTAGGTTGAATCCATATCTACAACACTCCAAGAACCTTCTAAATTAAATTCTTTTTTGAGCTTTTCTTTTTTTGTGCAACTTAAAATTACAAAAAGAAATATTATAAAATATTTCATATCAATTATTAATTCAACAACTTTTCAATCGTTTTCCAATACAGTTCAAAACTCCCCAAATTATTGTGTTTTCCGCCTTTTATTTCAATAAAAATAGCCTTGTTTTTAGGGGCTGCTTTAAATAATTTTCGCCCTAGTTTAAACGGAATTACCTTGTCTTTTGTACCGTGAAATAGGGTTGTTTTACAATTAACAGATTTAATATAGGCCTGCGAATTAAACTTGTATTTTAACAATAAATTATACGGGGCATATTTAAACCAATAACGCGGCACGTCGGCCAGCGAATTAAAGGGTGCTTCTAAAATAAGTTGTTGGGGTTTGTTTTTACTAGCTACATAAGTAGCAAAAGTGCTTCCTAAAGAGCGGCCATAAACTACAATGCCCGTTTCTTTAAAAGTAGTTTTTAAATAATTGTACCACTCTTGTGTGTCTTGGTACAATTTGGTTTCACTACGGGTACCTGTACTTTTACCGTAGCCCCGGTAGTCTACAACCAAGACATTGTAATTATACTGGGTTAATTCTGAGGCGATGTCACCCCAACGTACTAAATTATCTTTATTGCCGTGAAAATATAAAATAACACCTTTGGGCTTTGTGACTTCAAAATAAAGCCCATTGAGTTGTGCATCGTCATCTGTTTTTAAATTTATTTCGCTAAACTGTTTAGAAAAATTAAATTGGTATTGCGCCTTTAATTTTACCGATTGAAAAAGCATACGTTCTTGAAAAAGATACAGTCCTAACAAAACTATACAGTAAAATACAACGACAATAAAGAGTGTTTTTTTTATAACCTGCGTCATTTTTTAACTTTTATGGTCTTGCTTCTTATAAAGTCTATACTACAATTTTCACGGTCTATTGTCGCTGCTTTTGAGTTTAATATATTTTTTAGAGCCCGATGATAATCTTCAAAATTATGCAGGTTTTTATGTCCGCCATTTATAACGGGATACAAGCGCGTGCGTTCGGCATTTATCCGCGAAAGCTTTATCCCCGATTTAAAGGGAATTTGCTTGTCATTTGTGCCATGAATGATGTGAATAGGGCATTCTACATACTTAATCCACTTGTACGACGGCATAGAAAAACGCAAAAACAATTTAACAGGTAAAATCGGGAAAAACCGTTTGATACTACTGCGCATACTGTAATAGGGACAGGCTAGAATAAGCATCCGTGGTTTGTTTACTGAGGCTAATTTTGTAGCCAAACCCGTCCCTAAAGAACGCCCGTAAATAATTATATGACGCTCGTTTACCACTTCTTTAAGTTTGTCGTAAACTAACTGTACATCTCTTTTAAAAGACTCTTGACTGCGTTTGCCTGTACTTTTACCAAAACCACGGTAATCCATCATAAAGACATCCCAGCCTTGCGAAGTAAAATCGACTGCAAATTTGCCCCAACCTTTGATGCTTTTAGAATTGCCTTTTAAATAGAATACCAAACCTTTTGAGCGTTTAGATTTAAAATGTAAACCGTTTAACTTAACGCCTTTTTTAATTTCGAGATAGTACTCATCTACCTCTTGATTTTGATAATTAAATTCAAAATCTTGTGGTAGTTTTTCGGGTCTGAATAAAAAGTAATCTTGAAAAAAATACAGTATTAGGCTTACAAAAGCTAAAAAAGCAACTATATAAAATCCTATTTCAAATAAAGTCAAACTGTAAAATTTTAAGCAAACTACTTAAATAAATCGACTTTGCAAAAAAGAACTGTTTTAAGCCTAAGGTCTTTTTGATTTATAAACTGTGGCAATAGTGGGGTTTTCAGGCTTATGAACTGTGCGCACAAAAATATTACCCGCTTTAACCTCCCCTTCCTGAATCACTTTAAAATACACACCACATTTTGTGTCTTTCCAAAATTGTTTAACAATTTTAGGATTGTTAAAACGAATACCTAATTTATAACAAGGTTCTCTTGGTTTAGTTACTTGTACTTTTGCTGTCCCTACTCTAAAAATTTCGCCAATGCGAATACGCTCTTCGTACAAACGTGAAATGGTTAAATTCTCGCCAAACATACCATAGTTAAACTCTAAATCTGGATACAATTTTTGCCAATAATCGTAATGATCTAAAGAGTAGGCGTACACAGCTTGTTCTACACCACCGTGGTATTTTCTGTCTACAACATTATCGCCTACAACATCTTCTAAGCCCAAACTAATCGTCTCTACAGGTGTCTTATAAATACCTGTTTTTACAGTTTTATTTTTCCATTTAACTTCTTTGCGCGTTCCTAAATTAACTGAGATTACTTTCATATTGTTGCAATTTAAACTGTTTTTAAACTCAAATTGTCGGCAATCTTTCTGTCGTTTGCCAAGCGTGGTATTTTATTTTGCCCGCCTAATTTACCCTGTGTTTTCATATAATCATTAAAGCCATTTTTATTCACATTTGTTATAACCAATGGGCGTAAAACATTGCCTGTAATCAAATCGTCATAATAACTGTTCTGATGGCGTAAAGCTGTGTCTATTTTTAAAGCAAAGTTTTCAAAATCATCAGGTGAATTTTCAAACTCTATAAACCACTCGTGGTAAGGTAAGCCTTTTTTAGGTGTTATTTGTGGGGCGACTGTAAATTCGTTTATACGGATGGTAGAATTGGCAACTGCTTCTTGTAAAGCTTGTTCTACCTCTTTGCCAATAACGTGTTCGCCAAAAGCC